>CAIVTL010000358.1 GCA_903908785.1 Caldifarciminota bacterium
GCCCGTCGTCCTTGACTTTCACCGACCGCGAGGCATAGTCATTCTACAACTAGAGGCAAGAATGAAATCGACTCTGATGCTCCTGCTTTCCGCCACCCTCGCCTCGGCTGGGTTCATGCCGAACGTGCGCGTCGACCACGAGGAGAGACCGTACTGGAGCTGCGAGTCGCCGGCCATCACCGTCGGGCCGCCGTTGGCCGGACGCCAGCCCGTATATGTCGTCTTCCATTCCGATTCGGGAATTGTCCCCAGGACCTCGGACGTTGTGTTCCAGAAGTCTACGGACGCAGGCGTCACCTGGCTGACAGAGGACAGAGTGATTCATGAGAGTGAGTCACGGACACTAGCGCCTGACGTGACGACCGACCCTGACGGCAATATATATATCGCCTACAGCGAGATGGATTCGTCCCACTCGTACGCTCACTTATATTGCGTTCGCTCCACCGACGGCGGCGACACGTGGTCCATGCCTGTTAAGATTGACGACAATGCGCCCGGGGTCACGGCCAAATTGGGGCGTCTCGCGGCGGACACTGCCGGCAACCTCTTTTGCGCATGGGAAGACTACCGTACCGGAAAACCGCGCATCTGGTCCTCGGTATCGACCGATCTTGGATCAACCTGGACCCCCAACGCTCGTGTGGACGACGACACCGTCAGCGGCGGCGATTGCCGCGCCGCGGACGTTTTCGTCCAGCCAGGTACGAATCACTACCTGGTAGCCGCGACCGCGCCCTACTGGGTTCAGCCCGGCTTTAGCAGCTCGCACGCGTACCTGTATCGCTCTGCCGACATGGGCCAGACCTTCCAGCCGGGAGTCCAACTCGACACCTTTGAATTCGTGGGCACAACTCACGTCGTGGCCGATGCGCAGCACGTCATCTGCGACTACAGCGGCTACTACGGGGAAAGCAATGGCCTCACGCAGGCGCGAACGCTCTACACTCCTCCTGACACTTGGGGCCCACGCATGCCTGTGACGGATACGTCTTACAACTCATACTATTGCGCCGCCCTCGCGCTCTCGGCAGACGGCCGCATCCACACGGCTCTAATGGTAAACCACGACGACGGGTGCTACGACGCAGGTTATGCCTTTTCCACGAACCACGGAGCAACATGGTCTGAACACGAGCGCATCAATAATGATACGACGACAGACAAGCTCTACCCCGACATCGGCGCCGACTCAGCCGGCCATGTATACGTAGTCTGGCTGGACGGCAACGAGGTGTGGTTTTCCACTAACAACTCCGCCGGTATCGCGGAGAGCCACGTGGCCCCAGCGCCAGGCATTAAGCTGGCGGCAGAGCCAAACGTCTTCAGTCGGACAACGACCATCCGCTTCTCCGCATCATCACTTGCCGCTAGTCGCCATTCGTTGTCCATATACGACGCCTCCGGCCGCGTCGTCCGCTATCTTTCGTGCTCCTCCCTCCTCATTCCTCCCTCCTCCCTGTCCTGGGACGGCCGCAACGCCTCGGGCGCCCGCTGCCCTGCCGGCCTGTACATCATCCGCTACGGCACGGCAACCGCCAAAGTCAGTCTCCTGCCCGCCGACTGAGGCGGGACTTCGAGCTTTCCCCCCTCGGGCTTGAATCGTCATTCGGACTTCGGAATTCGAGCTTCTGCACCAATCCTACTCGCAACTCGGAACTCGTAACTGACGGAGCGCCCGTTTCCGGGCGCTCCTCGAGTAACTAACCTTCGGCCTAGAGCCTTGCTTTCAGCTTCGGCCCAATCTCTCCCGGTTCGAACACAACCGTGATGCCGGCGGCCTCAAACGCCGTGACCTTCTCCGCCGCGGTTCCCGAACCTCCGGAGATTATCGCGCCCGCGTGGCCCATTCGCTTGCCCGGCGGCGCGGTCTGACCGGCGATGAACCCGAGAACCGGCTTCTTCACGTTCGCCTTCACGAACTCCGCTGCCCGCTCCACATCAGTGCCGCCGATTTCTCCGACGACCACAATCGCCTTGGTCTCCGGGTCAGCGTTGAACATCTGCAGGCAGTCGATGAAGTTGGTACCGATGACCGGGTCGCCGCC
>CAIVTL010000359.1 GCA_903908785.1 Caldifarciminota bacterium
GCCTGGTCCAGCAGGTACGAATACATCACCAGTTCCCGCACCTCGCCCTTGGGAAAGACCCGGCGGCACGAGCGGCAGGTCCATTTCTCATCCGGGGCGTCAATCACCGCCTCGCACCCCAGGCAACGGTACCGCAACCCTTTATTGAGGTAGTCATTGCCCACAAGGACTAGTTCGACCCGGCACTTCGGGCAGGTGCGGCCACCGTTCTTCGCGAAGTCCGACTCCGCTCCGACGTGGCCGCAGTTCTTGTGCTCCAGCACACGCTGCCGCTCCAGATGCGCGGACTGGCATTTCGGGCACACCGTATTCAGTTTCAGGTCCTGGGAATTGCATGCGGGGCAAAGCAGCACTTTGTCGTAGAACTGCTTGCTCAAGTAGCCCAACCGGGAAAGGTCTTCCAGCAGCAACACCGAATAGTCGGCGTCCGTGCCGAGTTCGGATTCAACTACCGGGTAACTGACCCACGAATCGCGCCGCGGCGCAAAGACCGGCTCAATGCCGGGGATATTCTTCTCAATCAGCAACTCGAACAGCTTTACTACTTTTGGGTCACTCAGCACCTTAACATCCTCTCTTAGCCGACGAGACAAGTATAGCAGCCACCCGCGAAGCGTCAAACAATACCCGAATTTACGGCGAAGTTGCAGGGGCGGGCCGAAGCCCGCCCCTGCTCTGAATAGGTCCTATAGGACCTATATGTCCTATACGCTAGCGCTGCACCACGAGCTTCTGCGAGTTCGCAAAGCCCTCGCTCGAGAACTTCACAAGATACACGCCGTTGCTCAGGTGCCTCAGGTCCAGGTTCACAATGCCGCTCCGGCCTGCAACCAGCTTCCGCGCCATGACCGACTGTCCGACCACGTTGTAGACGCTGAGTTCGGCCGCCCCGGCCTGGGGCAGGCTGTAGTGCAGCACCGCGAAGCCGCCAACCAGCGGATTCGGGCTGATACTCATGCCCTGCGCCATCACCGTCCTGCCGGCCAGCACGCCGTCGTGCCGCGGGGCCTCAAACAGGAACGCGCCCGGCACGTACTGCCAGAGCTCGTTCGACTTGTTGCCCTTGGTCGCATACAGCGACAGACCGGCAGTCACGATATCCGCGCCCGACTTCACCTTCTTCTTCATCGTGCCGGTCGGTATCGTCTCTTTCTCGGCCCAGGAATCGGTCGCAACCGAGTACTTCCAGAACTCCCGCGTGTTGGCGCCCTTCAGAGCGTAGATGCTGCCGTTGATGTATGTACCACAGCAACCATCCTTGGCCTTCCTCGAACCGGCCGAACCCGGCACCGGCATCGCGCGTAGTGCGGCGCTCCAGGAGTCGCCGTCCGGACTGTACCGAAAGAACTCGTGGTACTTGGCCTTGAACGCGTAGATCTTTTTGCTCACGTCGTTGTACGCCAGCCAGGAACCCTTGTCCCACTTCTGGTTCACACCAACCGGGGCCGGGGCAAGGGTCTGCCACGAATCACCACCGGTATCGTACCGGTAGAACTCATTCTTGTACCCCTTCAAGAGGTACGGCGAGCCGACCGAGCCTTTGTACGCCCAGACGATATCCGTGCCGCCCTTGACCTTCTTGTTGGACACCCCGAGCGGGACGTCTTTCTTCTGGCGCCAGGAGTCGCCGTTGGCGTAGTACTTCCAGAATCCCGACTTGTTGTTGCCCTTGGTCGCGTAAACAACGCCATTGCCGTCAGCGCAGCCCGCCGAGCCCTTGCCCGGCAGCTTACCTTCAATCCCGGGCTGCCACGGGGCGAGCGCCTTCCAGGAATCTCCACCCGGTGCGTAGGCAAAGAAGTCCGGCTGCTTCTGACCGCGGGACGCGTAAATCCGGGCCTTGCTCGCGTCATAGGCCAGCCAGCCGCCATCCTTGATGGCCTTGGCGCCCGCCGGCATCGGGGTCTTCGCATACCAGCCCGGCGGTGCGGACGTCAGCGTAAAGCTGCCCCGGATGACGTTGTTGCTCGGCCGGGTATCGCCCGCGACGTAAGTCGAGCAGAAGGTCGAATAGGTGCGGGCGATGTCGATCGCCGACCAGACCTTAAACGACCACGTTGACTCGGCGTTCGGCGCTATGCTCTTCGTCAGCGTGTCGGCATAGATGGTGTTGCCGGCGGTCGAGTCAATCTTGAACACTACCTTCGCGCCCATGACCGCCATGGTGGAATAGTTCTTCACCTTCACCTGCGGCGTAATCACCGCGTTCGTGTCGTAGGAACCGACCGGGGCCACAATCGCGGTCGGCCCGACGTCGGCGCCGAGCCAGTCGATGCGGCTGTTCGGGTCGTTCTCGAACGCCTCGCCCCAGCGGTTGCCGGCGGCGGTGGTCACCGTGACGCGACCGTTATTGGCGATTTTCTCGATGTTGTACCCGGCGCTGCCGCTGAAACCGGTGTTAACGATGTTGATGTTCGAAGCATTCTCAATCTTCAACATCGTGCCGCCCATGCTGCCGTGGTCGAACACGCAGTTCGAGAAATTGTTGTTGATGTCAATCAGCCCGACGATACTGAGGCCGCTGGCGTTCATGCCGTCGAACTGCGCGTACAGCGCGTTGGTCATGGAGCCCGATGCGGCGTTGAAGCTGTACGGGTAGGCGACGTTGGTGGTGGTCAGGCGGCCGTTGGCGTAGGCGCTCCCCACAACCGAGAACGTACCGCCGGTATTGACGGCCACGCTACCCGAGGAAGAGGCGTCACCGAGCGTCAGCCGGTGCGCGCCCAGGCTGAACGTGCCCGCGGTCACGGTGAGCGCGTTCTTGACCATCAGGTCGCAGCCCGCAGCCACGCCGCCGCCGCTGGTCTTGTTGATGGTCAGGTTGCCGGTCACGATGCTCGCGCCGGTGAACGTCTTGGACCCGGTGCCGGCAAAGGTGATGCCCTGCGAACCGGAGTACGCACCGGAGCAGGTCACGTTGCCGTTGGCGGTCAGGACGCCGGCCGTCTGATTGACCGAGGTGCAGGCCAGGTCGCCGCCCACGGTCAGCGTGCCGCCGTTCAGCGCGCACGCGCCGCAGGTCACTCCCCCGCCCGCGGCCAGGGACCCGGCGCTCTGGGTGTACGCTCCGCCGGTCACACCGCCGCCGGTGGTGACCGTGCCGGCGATTCCCATCGCCCCGCTGCCGCCGTCGATGCTGCCGTTCGGTACGCTCAGGATTCCGCCGCTCTGAGCGAGCGCGCCACAGGTCAGGCCGGTGGTGCCGCTGATAGCAGCGGTGTCGGCTCCCGCCGCCTGAGTGAACGAGCCGGTGCAGGTCACGTTGCCGGTCACGGCCAGGACTCCATCGTTCTGGGTGTAGCTGGCGCAGTTCAGGCCGGTGCCGCCGGAAACGACAAGCCTGCCGATGGTCGTAACCGCACCCGCGGTCATGCCGCCGGGCGCGGTCAGGGTCGGCTTCAGAGCCGAGTCTGTTGACTGCGTGTAGTTGCCCGAGCCGGTCCAGGAGGTGTTGCCGATTATGTCGCCGTAGTAGGTCCCGCTGTTGCTGTAGTGCGTGATTGTGCCGCTGTCAACGACGTTCACCAGACTCCAACCGTTGCCGGTGTTGTAGCCGGAATACTTCAGGGTGAGCGTATTCCCGGGCTTGACCAGCAGGTTGGTAGCGACGAAGTTCTGGTTGACCCTGCCGCCGGGGCTGGCGGTCACGGTCAGGCCGTAGCCGCTGTTCTTCTGGATGCGGAGGTCGGCGAAAGAGTAGTAGTAAGGCACCGGCCCGCCGCCGAAGCTGTGCAGGCTCATCGTGGAATTGGTGCCGCCGGCGAAAATGACCACTGCCGTGCCCGAAGCCGTCCAGCGCATGAACCACGTGGCCGTGGTATTCCCGTAGAATGTCGCCGTGCCGCCGGTCGCCTGCCAGCCGGAGTTCACGCTTCCCTGCGAATACATCCAGCCGGTGTCGAAATCGAGGTCCGTCCCCGTGTTCGTGTAGTTGATGGTCCCGCCGGTGATGTTGCAGATGTGCTCGATGGGACCCGAGGCCGGGGCAATCCGGTGCAGGCCGGTGATGACCACGGTTGTGCCGGTGCCGATTGCCACTCTCCCGAGCCCGGTCGTCGCGGTGACGTACCCGTTCTGGTCCAGGTAGTAGATGGTCACGGTTCCGCCGGTGTTGATGTCGAGCTTGCCGTTCGCCGAAGCGTTACCGTTAACCGACGCGCTGGTGCCGCCATTGACCGTCAGGTTAGAGCCGTTGGTGGACAGCGTGCCGACATTTATCTTGAGGGCCCCGGCGACGTTCGCGGCGGCGGTAACATTGGCATTCATGGTCACCGTGGTCGCCAGCGCGTCCTTGGTGATTTCCAACTGGTAGAATGAGGTAGCCGAACTCCCGCCGATTTGCGTGCCGGTGGATGTGGTGAGATAGCCGAGGACAATCGTACCGGCCGTCAGGGTCGCGGTGCCGCCGTTGGCCCAGTTGCCGAGCACCGAGTCCGAGATGCTCGACGTGGCGCAGCTCAGCGTCCCACCGGAGTTGATCGTCAGGTTGTTGCACAGCGCGCGGCTATCGTTGATAGTAACGGTTGTTCCGTTCGCAATGACGGCGTCATCGCTCCGCGTCGGGATTCCGGACCCGCCCCAAGTCGCGGCAGCTTGCCAGTTTCCGGACGTTGTGCTTGTGTACGTGACCGCGAACGCCGAGCCCGCCGCCAGACACACAAGCATGACCGCCAGGGACAATGCCCCGGTGGCCCTGCGTGGCCCTATGGTGTGTGACACTATTGCCTCCTCTGCATTTCTAGCCCTTGCGCATTCCTTCTTGTTGTGACCGCCGGTTCCCCTGCGCCGGGCAACCGGCTCGGCTCGCCGGGTGCTGCCGCCTGTGCAGCCCGCCATCGCGAGCGCTTCTCCATTCAGGATGTAACCGGGAATGAACTCATAGTATGATACCCCTTCCCCCCACTGCTTGTCAAACCCGGCGGGCCGGGCGTGTGGACCCATAGACCGGCGCAAACTTGCTTGACAGAGCCGGCCGGGACGGTAGAGTTGTCGCACAAATATGCAACCTAAAGGAGCACTCATGCGTAACCCTGTATCTGCAATCACCGTCGTCATCGCCACCGCGCTGCTGCTGGCGGCAGCGCCGGTCGCGCACGCCAGCGTTGAGATAACCGGCATCCTCTCAACCGGCAGCCACACCGTGTCGATCGCTAGCACCCAGTTCGTCGGCGACTCGATGTACTTTTTCCCGACCACGGGATGGGAAGGCGACACCATGATGCTGGACACATTCCTGTTCCCGTCAATGTTCGGCCCGCCGCGGTTGATAATGATCACGGGCACGCTTGACGGCTCACCGCTGAGTTTCCCGCTGCCCTCCCCTCAATCCGACTCCTGGTACGTCATTGCCAGCATGCCGCAGGAGGCAAAGGTGAAGTTCGTCTGGCTGATGGGCGCCGTAGACGAGTACAGCCGACCCGGGCTGGAGCGCGCGGGTCTGACTGCCGGCCCGAGCATCATCAGAGCCGGCGCGACCGTTCGCGCGGAGCGCGTGGCCGGATCGAGCTGCGCCTTCGAGTTTTTCGACGCGGCGGGCAACCGAGTCCGTACCCTCCGGGCGCAGGCATCATCGTCGGGCGCCGCGGCGGCGACATGGGACGGCGCGGATGACTCAGGCCGGAGCCTCCCCGAAGGCATCTACTACTGCTGCCTGAATGACCCGGCCTGCCCCTCGATGCGCCGGTTGGTTCTCATCCGCTAGGCTGCGCGACCTCGATTACCTAGAGGGGGCGGCTTCACAGCCGCCCCCTCTAACACCACCGGACATGCTTTGTTGCATCCGGCGGTTCGCCAAAGAATAGACAGGACAGCCGGGTCACGACCTCCTGCCTCGGACATCTCCTCGCCCAGCGACGGGGAAGGCTCTGCCCTCTGGCCGAATCCCAGCAGCTTCACTGCCTTCGCCCAGCCAGGAGTAGCTCCATCCGGAGCTTTCTGCCTTCATCGCCTGTCCCCCGAGCCGCTCAAGTTCCTGTCCTCCTCGACGTTCGGCGTGCGCCCAGCATGGGCACACCAAAGCAGAGGCGGCCCGAAGGCCGCCTCTGACGTTATAAATAGGTCCGATTGGACCTATCGGTTCTATACCCTAACGCTGCACCACGAGCTTCTGCGAGTTCACGTA
>CAIVTL010000360.1 GCA_903908785.1 Caldifarciminota bacterium
CGACTGGATTGAAGGGTTCATGACGCTGCTCCCTTGCCCGGACTGCGACGGCCGTCGCCTGAAGCCCGAGGCGCTGGCGGTGCGCATCGGCGACCTGAACATCGCCGACTTAAGCGGCTTCTCCATCCGCCGCTGCCACGACTTCTTCATGCGCGACTTGAAACTGTCCGGCCGCGACGAGGAAGTCTCGCGCGAGGTCGTGAAGGAACTGCGGAAGCGGCTGAGCTTCCTGACCGCGGTCGGCATTGACTACCTGACACTGGACCGGACCGCTGAAACGCTTGGCGGCGGCGAAGCCCAGCGCGTCCGCCTGGCGACGCAAATCGGCTCCGGCCTGGTCGGCGTTGTCTACATCCTCGACGAGCCGTCCATCGGCCTGCACCAGCGGGACAACCGGAAGCTGCTGGGGACCCTGACCCGGCTGCGCGACCTCGGCAACACCGTCATCGTGGTCGAGCACGACGAGGAAACCATCCTCGAAGCCGACCACGTCATCGACCTTGGGCCGGGAGCGGGCGACACGGGCGGCCGCATCATTGCCCAGGGCACGCCCGCAGACATCAAGCGCAACCCCGACTCCCTCACCGGCGCTTACCTCTCCGGCCGCCGCAGCATCGCGGCCCCGGCCGAGCGACGCGCGCCCCGGGCCGGCTGGCTCACTGTGCACGGCTGCAAAGAGAATAACCTTAGGAACGCGGACATCGCGGTCCCGCTCGGCCTGTTCGTGACCGTAACCGGCGTCTCCGGCTCGGGCAAGAGCACTTTCGTGTCCGACATCCTCTTCCGCGCGCTGGCCCGCCACTTCTACGATTCAAGGGAGAAGCCGGGCGCGCACGACCGTATCACCGGCATCGAGCGCATCGACAAGGTGATAAACATCGACCAGTCCCCCATCGGCCGCACCCCGCGCTCCAACGCGGCCACGTACACTAACGCGTTCGGGCCGATTCGCGACCTGTTCGCGATGACCAAGGACGCCCGGGTGCGCGGGTACAAGCCGGGCCGGTTCTCGTTCAACGTCAAGGGCGGCCGGTGCGAGGCGTGCGCCGGCGACGGCATCATCAAGGTCGAAATGCACTTCCTGCCCGACGTCTATGTCACCTGCGATGTCTGCAAGGGCAAGCGCTACAACCGCGAGACCCTTGAAGTGAAGTACAAGATGAAGAGCATCAGCGACGTGCTCGGCATGTCGGTCGATGAAGGCACCGACTTCTTTGCCAACGTGCCGACCGTCGCGCGCAAGCTCCGGCTCTTGAAGGAAGTCGGGCTCGGCTACGTCAAACTGGGCCAGCCCGCGCCGACCCTGTCCGGCGGCGAAGCCCAGCGCATCAAACTGGCGCGAGAGTTGTCGAAGATCGCCACCGGCCGGACTCTATACCTGCTCGACGAACCGACCACCGGGCTCCACTTTGAAGACGTCCGGCTGTTGCTCGGCGTGCTCGACCGCCTGGTCGAGCGCGGCAACACCGTACTCGTCATCGAACACAACCTCGATGTCATCAAGTGTGCGGACTGGGTAATTGACCTCGGGCCCGAAGGCGGCGACGAAGGCGGCACGGTTGTCGTAGCCGGCACGCCGGAGCAGGTCGCCGCGTGCGATTCCTCGCACACCGGCGAATACCTGAAACCGCTGGTTAAGCGCTAGACGCGACAGCAAAGCCCGAAGTCCGAAACCCTAAGCCCGGATCAGTGACGGACAGAAGCCCGAAGTAGCAAGTTCGGAATCTGGCTTTCTGCAATGGGTCGTTCGAGCTCGATTCGTCATTCGGGCTTCGTACTTCGGGCTTGAGGTCGAGCGCAGGTCTTCGGAAACAGCACCCGGCACAGGTCGCCGACTGACTTCACGAAGTGGAACTTCAGCCCTTTCCTGACATTGGCCGGCACATCCCTCAAATCGCGCCGGTTCTCGGCCGGCAGAATCACGACCTTGATGCCGGCCCGGCTGGCGGCAAGGACCTTTTCCTTCACGCCGCCGATGGGCAGGACTCGCCCGGTCAGCGTAATCTCGCCGGTCATGGCCACGCGCGGGTCGAGCGGCTCGTTGCGCAGCAGGGACAAGAGCGACGCGGCGATGGCGATGCCGGCCGACGGCCCGTCCTTCGGGGTCGCGCCTGCCGGGATGTGGACGTGAACGTCGGCCTCTTCAAAGAACCGCTCGTTCACACCCAGCTCCGTCGCGTGCGACCTCACATACGAGAGCGCCGCCTCGGCCGACTCCTTCATCACGTCACCGAGCAGTCCCGTCAGTATCAGTTCCTTCTTGCCCTTCATCACGGAAGACTCGATGAAGATTATCTCACCGCCGAATGGCGTCACCGCCAGCCCGGTTGAAACCCCGGCGTGCGCGCTCCGCGCCGCGACCTCGGATGAGAACCGTCGCGGTCCGATAAGGCGCCGTACCTCGGCGGGGCTGATCGTCGCCGCGGTCTGCCGGCCTTCGGCGAACTTACGGGCCAGCTTGCGCATGACCGAACCGACTTCACGCTCCAGGTTCCGCACCCCGGCCTCGCGCGTGTAGTCGCTGACAATCAGGCTCAGGGCGTCGTCCGTGAACCGAACCTGCTTACCGGTCAGCCCGTTCTGAATGAGCTGCCGCGGCACCAGGAAGCCCTTGGCAATCGAGACCTTCTCCACATCGGTGTACCCGGGCAGTTCGAGAATCTCCATCCGGTCCCGCAACGCCGGGATGATAGTGTCGACGACGTTCGCGGTGGTGATAAACATCACCTGCGACAGGTCGACCGGCACTTCCAGGTAGTGGTCGGAGAAGCTGGAGTTCTGCTCGGGGTCCAGCACTTCAAGCAGGGCCGAAGACGGGTCTCCCCGGAAGTCGGTCCCGACCTTGTCAATCTCGTCGAGCATGAACACCGGGTTCATCGAACCGGCGGTGCGCAGACCCTGGACCACACGCCCGGGCAGCGCCCCGACATAGGTCCGGCGGTGGCCGCGGATTTCGGCCTCGTCGCGGATTCCGCCCAGCGAGAAGCGCAGGAACTTCCGGCCCAGCGCCCGGGCAATCGAGCGGCCCAGCGATGTCTTGCCCACTCCCGGCGGTCCGACGAAGCACAGAATCGGCCCCTTGGAGTCCGGCTTCAGCTTGCGTACCGACAGGTATTCGAGAATCCGCTGCTTCACCTTTTCGAGGTCGTAGTGGTCCTCGTTGAGAATCTTCCCGGCCCGTCTCACGTCCAGCCTGTCCTCGGTGCGTACCTTCCACGGCACTGCCAGCAGCCAGTCGAAGTAATTTCGCGTCACTGAGTACTCGGATGCAGCCGGCGACATCCGCGCCAGCCGGTCCAGTTCCCGGCGGGCCGCGTCGAGCGCGGTCTGGGGCATACCCGCCTCCTCAACCTTCTTGCGCAGCTCGTCCATTTCCGCCTGGGTCTGGTCCACCTCGCCCAGCTCTTTCTGAATCGCCTTCATCTGCTCGCGCAGGAAATACTCGCGCTGGGACTTGTCGAGTTCCCCCTTCACCTGGTCGCGGATCTTTGCGCCCAGTTCCAGGATGCCGATTTCCTTAGACAGCAGCGGCAGCAGCGCCTGCAGCCGTTCCTTCACGTCCAGCATTTCCAGCAGGTGCTGCTTCTCCGACAGGTCGAAGTTTACATAGGTAGCCGCAAAGTCGGCGAGCCGTCCCGGCGACTCGATGTTCGTCACCACCGCCGTCACGTCATCCGGCAGGTACGGCGCCAGTTCGGACAGCTTGGCGAACGTGTCCGCAACGCTCCGCATCAGGGCCCGCGTTGCGACGTCCTTCTGACCAATTTCCTCCAGCGGCTTCACCTTTGCCCGCAGGTATGGTGCGTTCGGCACGTATTCCTCCACCCGCGCCCGCCGCATCCCCTGCAGCAAAAGCCGCATGGTCCCGTCCGGGAACCGGAGCATCTTCAGGATTACGGCGACTGTGCCGACTTCGAACAGGTCGGCCGGCTCCGCCTCGCGCTCCAGCGCCGAGTCGCGCTGCGTCACCGCGCAGACCAGCTTGTCGCCGGCCAGCGCATCGTCCACCAGTTTGGCCGACCGCTCCGTCGAGACGACCAGCGGCGACACCAGGCCCGGGAACACGACACCGCCCTTAACCACCAGCACCGGCA
>CAIVTL010000361.1 GCA_903908785.1 Caldifarciminota bacterium
GCTTCTGCTCTATCCGGGCAAAGAAGAGAATTTCTTCCTGCTGATGCTCCAGCCGCCCAAGCGGGTCGAGGCCACGCAGATTCCGGCGCGCGAGTTCATCTTTATCATGGACGTGTCCGGCTCGATGAACGGCTACCCGATAGACATCTCCAAGAAGCTGCTCAGAAACCTGCTCTCGAACCTCCGGCCCACTGACTACTTCAACGTGCTGCTCTTCGCGGGTCGCAGCGCGGTGATGTCCGAGAAGTCCATACCCGCCACCGAGGAGAACATCAAAGCCGCGCTGGAGATGATTGACAAGCAGCCGGGCAGCGGAGGAACCGAACTGCTACCCGCGCTCCGGCGCGCACTTGCTCTGCCGCGGGCCGAGGGTACTTCGCGGACCGTGGTTATTGCCACCGACGGCTACGTCACGGTCGAGGCCGAAGCGTTCGACCTGATTCGCGATAACCTGGGCAAGGCGAACATGTTCGCCTTCGGTATCGGCACCAGCGTGAACCGGCTGATTATCGAAGGCATGGCGCACGTCGGCCTGGGCGAGCCGTTCGTAGTCGACAAGCCGGGTGTGGCTGAGGCGCAGGCGGAGAAGTTCCGCAAGTACATTGAATCCCCGGTGCTCGCAAGTATCGCCGTCGAATTCCCCGGCTTTGACGCCTACGATGTCGAGCCGCCGTCCATCCCGGACGTGCTGGCCGAGCGGCCGATTATCATCTACGGCAAGTACCACGGCAGCGCCGCGGGCGCAATCACGGTGCGCGGTCTGACCGCGAGCGGCAAGTATACAGAATCCGTGAACGTCGGGCAGACGAAGCCGGACAAGAAGAACGTTGCGCTGCGCTACCTCTGGGCGCGACACCGGATTCAGCTTCTCTCTGACTACGGGAACCTCGGGTATCACTACGGGCAGGACACTGCGCGTAACGCTGGTATCAAGGAAATCACCGGTCTGGGCTTGAAGTACAACCTGCTCACGCAATACACTTCATTCATCGCGGTTGACCAGAAGATACGCAACGTGGGCGGCAAGCAGGAAGTTGTGGATGAACCATTGCCGATGCCGCAGGGCGTGTCGGACCTCGCGGTCGGCGGCGGCGCGCGTGCGGGGTTCTCTGGCGTGAGCGTGGAACGGTGCATCACCTCCGAGGACTTCAAACGACTGCCGGTTACGCAGTTGAGCGATCTCGTTGGTATGCAGGCGGGTGTCAGTGGCTCGGGCACCGCGCGTGTTGCGGTGACGGGCGGGTTCAATGCCGAGTACGGCCACGCCGTCCCGCCGCGTGCCCCAAGTTCCGTGCAGATTGGCAAGATACAGGTTTCGAGCGGTCTATCCGAGCAGGCCGTGAGAAGCGTCATCGAGAAGAAGCTGGCGGACATTAAGGCGGACTATGTAGCCGGGTTGTCGAGCCAGCCAAAGCTCAAAGGCAAGATGGTTGTCGAGTTCGTGGTACAAGCAGACGGCACGGTGCGCGAGGTAAAGGTGACAACGAACCAGTTGACCGCCAACCTTGAGAAGAAGCTCGTCGAGTACTTCGAGAAGTTTGCCTTCCCGCAGCCGACCGGCGGCGAGGCGACCGTCAAAGTAACCTTCAACTTCAAACCATAGCGCAAACACGCCTCCTTCGGCTCGGTGCGGGGAAGTTCGTCTTCCTCGCACTGGCCGTTGTGGTTATCGCGGCGGCGTGGCGGTTTCTGCCGCGCGCGCTGAAGGAACGTCGGTTCAGAGCACACCAGCTTGATGTCGGCCTTCTGGCGGACTCAGAATACAGGGCGAGACTTGAGGCGATGAAACCCGACGAGGTCGGGCGATACCTTGCATGCGCCACCGATGCTGCAATCGCGGATTACCTGCAACGGCTGCTTCAGTTCTCGCGCGAGCAGGCGGCGTTGGCCGCAGCCCCGGCGGGCGCGCGCGAGGGCGTGACGTTCATCATGGGCGAAGACCGGAACCCGGAGAACCGGTTCTACCAGGCGGCGACCGACTACTACACAACCGACGACGGCGCGCGGACCGAGCACCTGGAGCGAAACCTAAGATGCCTTGCCGACGTGCGCGAGTACTTGCACAATCACCGGCCGGCCGTTGGGCCTTGGGGCGTGGTCAACATTGTCGCTCATTCCTACGAATGGGGCGGGCTTTCCGTGCCGGTGCGCGAGGGCCAGGGCCGGACCGACCTGACCGCGCTTCGGCTCGCGATTGCCTCGGGCGAACTGAAGCCGCTTGAAGACAGCGTCGTGGACTGCCGGACCGACTTCCGAATCCAGGGCTGTGCTCTGGGTCGCGATACCGCCTTGCTCCGGCTGATGAGCATCGCCTTCGGGGGCAGGGACCTCGAGCGGCCAAAGGTCGGGTCTTCGCGCTACTTCGTCTACTACGAGTCGCAGCGCGAGGGCGGCATCGTCGAGTCGGCGAACCAGTTCTTTGCCCAGTACTGGTACGTCGTCTACCCGAAAGGGCAGCGGCCCGGGAACGCGGAACTGGCAAAGCGGTTCGCCGAGCGCTACCCGGCCGACAAAACTGACTGGCGTTCCGCCCTGGGCAGGTCCGGGCCGCGCTGGCCCGGTGACGCCTATTACCGGATGCTCAGCCTGCCGGCGACGTGGGTCACGGTGTACCCGGAGTCGGCTGCGCTGCCGCGCGTAAGCACCGTCCCCGCGCGCCGGGCATGGCTGGAAGCACAGACAGAGCTCGGGCAACGGCTTCGCGGCCTCGGCCTTGGGCTGGACGATTTCCTCTGGAGCGCGCGCGATACTTCCGTGGTCGATAGCGGGGCCGTGAGACCGGCGATTCTCGCCATGGGTCGAAGCACGATTGCCTGCGTCGAACAGGACGTGGTCATGCCGGACGCCTGGCCATGGTTCGCGCGCCGGGTCTATGGCTCGGCAACCCGACCGCTGTTCTGGCAGGAAGACGCGCCGGCCCGCCCGCCCGCGCAACCTCCCGGCTTCAACGTCGCCCTCCGCTAGAGGGGACGAGCCGCCGCCGGAGAGCGACCTACACCGAGTCCGAGTGTCGCAGGCACGGCCCGGGTTCGACACGGACGGCCGTGGTTAGATTGACGACTTGGTCTTGCCGATGATGCGTTCGGCGGCCGCGAGTGACGCCTCGATTTCGTCACCGGTCAACTCCGAGGCTACGATCTGCGGATACCGTTCTTCAAAGTAGTACTGGGCAATCTTCCGGCAGTGCTCGCGGAACTCTTCGAACGATGCATCAAGGCGAGCAGCCTCATTCAGCAAGACCTCGGTGTCGTGAACCCGGCGCAGCGTCCAGCCGCGGGCCAGCAAGTATCCCTTCAGGTGCTTCTCTACCGCCTGCTGCAGGTTGAAGGCCGCGCCCGGATAGTCGTCGTCATCAAGGAGGCGCTTCGCGCGGTCAAGGTCGCGTTCACCGATGCGGAACCAATCGGCCGGATAGTCGGAATCAGGCCGCGGCATACAACGTCTCGCCGGTGGCCAGAATTTTCGCAAGAAACTGGTCGCCGATGGCAGTGCGGGCCGCGACTTCGGCCGGGGTCACGACAATGGGTTCAAGCGGTATCAGGCGGTTCGGGTCGGCCGCAATCCCCGCAACCTTCACCCGTCGGTCAATCGGCCGGTCCGAGGTCTCCTTGACGATCAGCAGGTCAATGTCGCTGTCCGGCCCCGGGTTCCCATTGGCGTAGGACCCGAACAGCACAATCCGCTCCGGCCGGTACTCCCTCCGAATCTTGTCCGCTATCTCACGGATAAGACGTCTAGTCACTGCCGATGCTGTCACGCCTCATTCTAGCGCCACTCCGCACCGGGTCAATAGTCCCGCCTCGCCGCCGACAGCCCTCCCGCTGTTAGCTATTCGCCACTCGCCAATCGGACATCGCCATTCTCCAAGCGGCTTGACCGTCCACTCTGCAGTCAGCCCGCAGGACGCGGAGAACACGTAACTCCAGGTCCCAAAGCCGGGACTGAAATCTGTGTAATCTGCGAAATCTGTGGATGATTCTCCGGCTGCGAAGACCCTTCGGCCGCCTCAGGGCGACACTTGGCCTCTGCGGCCCCTGTCTGCCAGTGCGTGTCGTCTATGGAGAGTCCTCTCCCGAGCGGCGGCCAGCCTCAAGAACCGAGATAGGATTAACCACAGAGGCCACAGAGAGCACAGAGTCGGGTGAAGGTCGGGATTCCGCTCCGTACCCTCCAATTCTCTGTGTGCTCTGTGGCTCAATATCGGATTTGGGGCCAGGACAAGGGCTTGACCGGCACGAGACCTGAGATAGACTTGTTAGTGATGTGCGCAGTTGACCGTGAAGTGTATTCTTAACAAAGAGGAATCATGAAGGCTAGAGCATTCTTTGCCGTGTTGCTGATGGTGCTCGCACTGACACCGACGGCGGCACTCGCCGTGCTCAATGTCGGCGACCCGGCGCCGGATTTCGCAATCCCGGACACGGCCTGGGTGAACCATCATCTGACCGAGTGGCGCGGGAAGGTAGTACTGCTGCAATTCTGGCAGCAGTTCTGACCGACCTGCCGCGCGGAGTTGCCGCGCTTATCAGTCTTCCATAACGACTACGGCCCGCACGGGTTTGAGGCCATCGCCATCAACCTGAGCGAGGACATGGAGGCCATCATCAAGCCGTGGGCCCGGCAGAATACCAATGTGTATCTGCGCGACCCCGGTACGGTCTGGAACCTCTACAAGCACAACAGCTCGATTCCGCTGAACTACGTGATTGACACCGCCGGGGTCATCCGGTTCTGGCAGGAAGGGTACACCGAGGCCTCAATCAAGAGCATCATTGAGAGCAACCTGCCGGACCCGATTCAGCACGACGTGGGCGTGAGCAAGCTGGTTGCACCGACCGGGACCGTAGATTCGGGCACAGTAGTCACGCCGGCCTGCTCACTGCACAACTACCGGAGCTACACCGAGACCTACCCGGTGCGGATGCACATCGGCGACGGGTACGACACGACGCTAACGGTGACGAACCACGCGCCGGGCCAGACTGTGTACCTTGAGTTCCCGCAGTGGACCGCACTGGAGCGGGGCAACGTGGCAGTCTCGTGCTCGACCGGGCTGGCCGACGACGACATCGTCAGCAACGACAAGGTCGCGGGCACGGTCACGGTCAACGTCTACGACGTGGCGGTGACGGCCATCTTCGCGCCGCCCGACTCCGTGGATTCCGGGGCCGTGATTGTGCCGATGGCGGAGATACAGAACTTCGGCACGATGACCGACCTCGTGACCGTGCACTTCCGCATCGGCAGCTACTACGACACGGTCCGGCTCTCGATGAAGATAGGCGGAACCGACACCGCGGTGCTCGGCTCGTGGACAGCCATGGCGCCGGGTACGTACCCGGTGCGCTGCAGCGCCGCCTCATGGCGCGGGGACATGGTGCCGACTAACGACGAGCTATCCAAGTCAGTCGTCGTTCTCGCCATGGGAGTCGAGGAGCAGCCGGTCGGGGCATTGAGATTCGCCCTGCTCGGCGGCAGCCGGAGTCCCTCCGGGCCGCAGACGGCGATACGGTACTCGCTGGCCCAGGCGTCGCCGGTCGACCTGCGGATTTACTCCACGACCGGCAAGCTGGTGCGGACGCTACGCTCCGGCATCGAGGCGGCAGGGCTGCACCAGGTTGTCTGGAACCGCAGTGACGACCTCGGTCAGCCGGTCGGACGCGGCACCTACTTCTGTCGCATGACCGCGGGCAGCTTCCGGGCCGTCAGCAAACTGACGACCATCGAATAGGCCGAACCGATACCTTTCTGCACGCGAAACCCGGGGAAACCCGGGTTTCGCCTCTCCGTGCTGAGCCAAGACAACCGGCGGGGCGCTGCGTGTCTCGCCCGAAACTGACGCACCGGACCCGCCCTCGTACGAAACCGACTCCGACCGCACGCCCACCTGTATTCAGGAACCGAAAAGGCCGGATTCTCAGGATGAACCACCGTCCGATTCGGGCATTCGGAACTCAGTCTTGGGATTTGGGGTTTGGAGTTTGGGATTTCCGCGGAAGCGGAAAGGCCGCACCCGGTCAGCGCGGCCGTAGTCCGCAACTCGTAACTCGTAACCCGCAACACGTAACAAGGCCGCGCCAGGACGGCGCGGCCTCTCCGCCCGCTACGGCGTCAGGGTCCAGTAGCCGGTCCAGAACGTGTGCAGCGAAGGCCCGGTGCCCCGCGTCAGCTTCACCGTCCGCACCGGCAGCACCAGCGCCGGGGTCGAACCCAGCAGCGTAGCGCCCGTCGGCGGCTGCGACTCGGCGCTCAGCGTCACGGTCACGCCGGAAGCACCGATGGCCGTTTCCAGCAGGAACACAAGCGCTCGAACTAGGTACAGCATGTTCATCACCTCCTCTCGAATCGTACATCGTTTATCGTTCATCGTTCTTCGTTCCAGACCGTCGCGCGGCCGGCAGGTTAGCAACCTCCCCGCCGACCGCGCTTCGTCGCTGTCAGCTATCAGCTATCAGCTATCAGCCGTCAGCCGTAAGCCGTCAGCCGTTAGCCGTCAGCTCCTTACGGCGCTATCGGCGCGCCGACGTTGAAGACCTCGGACCGGATGGCCTGCAGCACGGCCTGGGTGAGGCCTCTTGCCGTCCACTTCGCGAGAAGTACCGCGACTTCCTGCGCGAGCGACTCACCGGACACTTCCTTGCGGGTAAGCGCCCAGATCTCCCGGCCGAAGTTCAGGTAGAACGGATACTGGATGGTCGGCACTCCCGACGCATCGCAGGTCTGCTTCACCTGGAGCTCCATGGCCGTGATCATCGGAAACACTGCGGTGACGCTGGCCAGCATTGCCGGCCGCAGGTCATCCAGTATCCCCTTGATTCGCTCGGTGTTGAACTTCGCGTTCCAGTTCGCGATTCGCTTGGTTGGGTCCATCATAGACCCTCCCTTTCTGCGGGTTTCCCCGCGTTCGGCGTCGTCTGATTCTGAGGCCCGGCCACAGCCGAACCCCTTCGTCTACTTATACGCTGCGGACGGCGGTTCCGGGAAAAGAAAAGCCCCGGAGTTACCCGGGGTTTTCAGAATCGACAGTTGTTTCATTGCATCTTTGTTCTTAGCTTCCTTGGTATGCCGAACAGCGCCTCGATGTCGACGGTCGGATTCTGCTTGCGGAACCGGCGGTACTCCTTATCCAGAAGCACCATGCCATCAAGCGTCGGCCGCAGACTACGCTGGTACTGCGGATACCGCCTGAGCACCTGCTTCGGGTCCGGAGACTTGCCGGCTCTCACGTCGCGAATGAACCGTTCCATAACCGAATCCTCCCGCGCCAGCGGCTTCTCGTAACTCCTTGGGTTAAGTGTTTTTGATTTCATGTTGCTGTCACCTTATCTGCTTTACAGTTGAGTCTGGGTGTAGCTATTCCCGCAGCACGGTTCGAAGCGCTGCGAGGCCCTTCTTCACCTCATAGCGAGCTTGTTCTGGTTTCATGTTGAGTCGTGTCGCGATGTATGGGTAGGAGCGGTTGCTCATGATGTGCAGAATCACCGGGAATCGCTGCCTGCGTGGCAGCCGAAGCAGTGCCTTGTAGAGCCTGGTGTTCCGAGCCTTCTGTTCATAGAGCTCGGCAGGGTCCGCAGTACATGAGGCGACGTCCTCAGTGATGGTGTCGAGGTCGACCAGCGGCGTTCTCTTTCTATGCCGCGTCGCGTCGATAGCGAGGTTCTTGGCGACGCCGAAGAGCCAGGTCTCGATCTTGCCCTTCCTTGCGTCGTAGAGCCCGGGTTGCTTGAGCACCCGGAGTATAGCGTCGTGCGCAACGTCCTCGGCATTGGCACGGTTGTTCTTCTTTGACAGCCAGGCGACCAGCTTGTCCCTTGCTTTCGCAATCGCCGCGTCGAGGGCTTGGTCGCCATTAGTGTAACCCTCGACTTTCCGGCTCGGTCTCTGAGTAGCCATAAATGAAGATGGTACTCCTCTCTCGGGCGGGGTTTGACGATAACCTCTGCCGCTCTATTGGATATCGTCGGCAGAGGTCTGCTGGGGGTTCCCACGCTGCCCGAACGGCGATAGGCCCCCTGGCCTGCGGTCCATCCATCATGTCCTCCCTGGGCTCGGTCTCTTTGGTATAGTCACGGTCTACTACTTATACGTCTGAAAGCGCCCAAACAGGAAAAAAACCTGCAGGCCGCTCTGAATTCCGCCGTGGGCGGGGGCCGGGAGGGAGGATTCCGCAGCCCCGCCACGGCAGCGCACCGCCGTTACTTACGGCATGTGCCGGCATCTCCACAACTATAGGCCGCAACACGAAGAAACGGCGGCCAACTAACGACACCGCAATTCCGCGTCTTTCTATTAGGCTTGAAATTCAACCCAACTCTCCGGCAAAACAAAAGAGCTAGCATGAGAACATCCGCTGTTGACCGGCATGTTCCTCTTTCGTGCCGGAAAAAGGCTTTCCATCTTCGGTAACGTGTGTATGCCCCAGGCGACGCAGGCGCATCGTGAGCGCGCTGATTGTTACAGCGAACTGCTCGGCGACACGGTACAGGTTCGACAATCGGGTCGCGCCGATTCTATTCACCACGGGGAGCAGCAGGTACTTGGGCATGAGCAACGCGCTGGAGTAGCGCTCTACTGCGCTGGCAACATCTGGTGCATCGCAGCTCCGTTGTAGAAAAGAGAGCACCTCATAGCGGCCATCGTTGCTCCAGATACCCTTCACGTACTTCACGGGTGCGCCGCCTGCAGTTCTGTAGTGGACACTGCCCTCCGCATCAGAAGCACCGAAAAGAGACCCGGTCCGCGTGTCCTTGTCCTTCTCGAACAGGTCCCAATGGCCGACCTCGTGCCCAACCGAAAACCTTTCCACACCTGGTTTCTCGGTGAAGACTGCGCGATGGCGCTCGTTGACGACGATCGTCTTTTGCTCGGGGCGGAGTGCGGCGGGAACGAACATGTCGAGCGGAACGTCCAACGGCTCGTAGGAAAACCGGAGGTCGAACAGCACCTCAGCCAGTAACTCCACCGGGACCGGCGGCTCGACCTTGCGACCGGTCTTGCGCTCGTACTCGGCCAGACGGCCGGCCGTGTGGACTTCCAGTTCGTCATTTCGCCAGAACTTCACTTCGTTTCCGGACCTTTCTTCTTGAGCAGTCGAAAACACTCCTCCAACTGCTCCTCGGTGAACTCCTTATCCTTCATGGCCCGCAGCAGGGTAGGCATTGTCTTGCTGCCGGCTACCACCTTGCCCAGGTCTTTCGGCACCTTGCCTGCCAACAGGATGAGTTTGTCGGCGTCGGCCCTGAGCACGTCGGCCAGCCTGAGAATAGTGTCCTCCGCCGGCGGGGCCGCGCTGCCGGTCTCGATCTTGCTGAGATAGGTGAAGTCGATGTCCACCCGCTCGGCAAGGTCCTTCTGCGAGAGGCCCTTCTCTTTGCGCAACTCTCGCAGGTAATCCCCGAACGAAAGGTCTTGTGATTCGTTCACGCAGAGATTCTATCACAGTTGGCTTGAAAGTCAAGCCAACTATGCCGTGGGCCAATGTCTCGTGGGCCTGACGTCAGTGCCACAAGCCGTAATCGCAGCCCGTAGTTCGTCACCTGCCGACAGGGCACTGGGAACTGGACACTGGAAACTCACGCGTAGCGCGTGGGGTTTGTGATTTCCCGCGCTCTGCGCGGGCTGCGCTTGATACGCAGGAAATTGGTGGGTGTTACGACTTCTCCCGGACTTCTTCGCCGACTTCTTCAGGGGGTTGGCGTGACGAAGACGGCTAGGATGCTTGGAGACGTCCCCAAGTGCGCCAAGAGCAAAGCTGAATGAACAATCTCACGGCGTCTACTAAGCGTCAACGGACGCATCCGCAGACAGTAGAACCTGCTTGATGACCTCGCTGATATCCCGTACAGGAGTCAGTTTGACTGCGGCAAGCACATTCGCGGGCAGAGTCTGAGCCTCCGGTAGGTTGTCGGCCGGCAACAGCACCTCACGCAGCCCGGCATCGAAGGCAGCGCGCACTTTCTGCTGCACACCACCGACTGGGAGAACCCGCCCCAGGATCGTTATCTCGCCCGTCAAAGCAACGTCGTTCCTTACCGGCCGCCTCATCAAGGCGGAGACAATGCCGGCCACGATGGCGATACCGGCAGATGGTCCTTCTTTGGGTACGCCCATGTAGGTCGCCAGGATGGCGACGTCGAAGTTCTGTCGCCACTCCGCACTAATGCCCAACTCACTGTGCTTCGCTCGGATATACTGAGCCGCAGCCTCGATGCTCTCACGCATTACCTTCTGGATGGAACCCAGCGGGACAATGCGCCCGGTCCCTTTGACGGCCTGCATCTCAAACCTAAGAATGCACCCTCGCTCGCCGACAATGCCGAGGCCGACGACCTCTCCGATGGCGGGTTTCTCCGGGAGAGTGACGCGCTGTACCCTCCCCGAATCCGGAAGCTCGGGCGCCGACTCCTGGCCGGTCGACTTCATCCTGAACCCCAACCTCACTCGCTCGTACTCCCCGGGCGCGATCAGATGGAGCTGGTCACGCACGCGCTGACGAAGCTCGCACGACAGCATCAGGACCTCGTGCAGCTCATCATCTGTGAAGACGCCATTCGGGTAGAGGAGCTTGAGAAACCCCGACGCCACCTTCGTAATCGCCCTGTAGTCGCGGCCCGAGAGCCCGTGCGCGGCTCCGGCAAGATCCAGGAGCTCGAAGCGGCTCTTGGCTGCCCCAACGAGGTCCATCTTCCGCAGTTCGTGCAGAATCTCGCACAGGTAGTCAGTCACGAACCCATAGTCCCGTGCGTAGCTGTCCGGGGCCAGCTTCGGCACGTCCCACCCGGGAAGATAGCCGTGCACCCTATCCAGAAACGCCGTGACCTGCAGGAACTCCGGGAGCGGCTCAAACAGATGAAAGTATTTCTCGTGTGGTTGCGCCCCCTGCACGTCTAAGTTGCCAACGAACACGAGGCTGGCAAACGCCAATAGCTCTTTCTTGCCTCGGCTGAACCTTGCATCCTGCATGTAGCCCTGCATGATGCTGACCAGGGCCTTGGGGTCCGCGAAGTCGGTATTGGCGATCTCGTCGAAGACGACTGCGTCGCGCGTCCCGACCTCACCGATGCGGCCCGTGTTGAGGTTGATGAAGAGCTGGGCCGGCGTGGCCTTGCCACCTGAAAGGACGTGGGCGTAGTACGAGATATTGCGGAATAGGTACGTCTTGCCCGTTTCACGCGGCCCCAATTCCACGAGGTTCACATTCGATTCCACCAGCGGCACGCAACGACACAAGTAGATGAGCTTCTGCCTATGAGTCATCCGGTCTGGGCTTAGCCCACATGAGTTCACCAGGATGTCGATCCACTCATCGGTCGTGAATTCGCGACGCTTGGCGATGAAATCGTTGACGTCGATCACGCTGACCTGAAACGGCGTGAATGCGGCGATCTTGAAGGGACGGATCTTCTTTCCGTGCACCTCGGTCTCATCGTAGATGAGGTCGATGGTTCCCCACATCCCTCCCGACAGCAGCATGGGATACTGGCGCACAATCGACTCCGGGATGTTGACGAACTGCTCGTTGATCGCCCCGATGGTCGCCCAGTACTTGTCCTCGGTCTCGACGAGTCGCGCCTCGAGGTTAGCTATGACCGAATGCTGCCGGTTCTCTCGAACATAGTGCCGAATCTTCTCAGCCTCCGCGCCGTAGACGAAGTTCTCCTTCAGCCTCTTCACTACCCGTTCCATGTCCTGATGGAACGTCTCTTCCTTGCAGTAGTTGTCTATCAAGTACTCAAGGACATAGCGAGGGAACTCGTCGACGCCCGTATTCGTGGTGTGCGCCTTGTTGACCACCTTGCCCCTGAAAACCGTCTTCAGTTTCTCATTCATGTTGCCTCACGATCTGCGCGTCCCTCACGCTAGGTCCTCGCCTTAATCCTGACGCACACTTGGTAGTCCTCTTCGACGTCAGCAGCAGCACGCTCAGACAGCTTGCTTACGTCCAAGCCGCCGCGCTCGTACAGCAGGCGGCCCTGCTCGTACATCCCGCTCCGCTTGCAGTGCCGGATCCACTCCGCCAGCGTGGCGTCCCCGGGTCGCTGTGACGCAGGTATCTCGATGCCCTGTTCTAGGCTCGCCAAGTACCGCTTGATCCGCCGATTGGTGCCCCGTTCACGACCCTCTGCCTTTGCCGCTTTCTCTTCCTCGCCAGCCGGCAGTCGGTATGTACTCGTGTCGGTCTTGTAGAAGTAATCCAGGAGCCACTCCGCAAGTGGCCGGCGGGGCTTGTCTTTGACCGTGTAGACGTAGTGCTCGAACACGTCGCTGTAGTGCACGCCCTCTTCGCCCGGATTCTCCTTCAGCCGGTCGGCGATGAGCTTCCGCACCTGCCCGGCAGCCGAGTCTTCCTTCGACGTCTCGGCTTCGTCTATGACCGCCAGCGCCGTCTCTTTGAGATACCACCGGCCGATCTCGTGCCGACCGAACACGTCTGGGTCCTTGTCCCTGAACAGGGTGTCTTTCACCGGCTCTCGGACTTCCTCGGCTACCTGGCCCAAGAGCTCCTCGAAGTCATGTCGTTCCATCTGACCGGCTCTCACCATCCGGCTGACCAACTCATCGTAGACCCTGTCCTTCGTCGAGCCCGGGTGAGCATCCAAGTAGTCCCGGATGATGGCTCGCGCTTTGTCGCCAAAAGATGTCGTATCCTCATTTCCGGTGAGCAACACCAGTGCCGCCGCCTCGCCGAGCCGCGGCTTGCGGAAGTTGATGACGAGGTCACGCTTGGTGACCTTGTCAGCGTTGAGCTGGTTGAACGATTTCTGCTGTGTGTCGATGAAGAGCGCCTTGCTCGACTTGTCGACCACGAATCCAACCTCGGCCATCAAGTCCTGAACAAGGGCCCAAGTGCCTTCAGATGTGTCGTGGTAGCACAAAGACAGCCACCGGGCGGGCTTGAGCACTCGGAAGCACTCGGCCATCGCCTGGCGCATCATGTTGGTCCAGTCCGCCTCCGTCCTGCCCCTCTCTTCGTTGACGATGATCTCTTGGTCGTGCCAGTGCGTATCGAGCCCCAGCCACGCTTCCCACACGAAATTGAGCTCTCCGTACTGAACCTTGTCGCCGTATGGAGGATCAGTGAAGACGTAGTCTACGGTGTTCGCAGGAACGCCAGCGATGTCGGTAGCCGACTGCGTTGAGATCATCAGTTCACTGGTCCCAAGGGCAGACTGGATGGCGCCATAACCCTTGACCAGACGCTCTGCCTTGTTCTCGAAGTGTTTCCAGACGTACTCCTCGCATGAAATCTGTGGGACGTAGTACGTGCCGGTGACCAGATAGAAGGGGAAGGTCGCCCCCGGCATGTATCTGTTCATGCGCGACAGTCCAAGTACGATCCCGCTCATGGCAAACCTAAGCGCGTCACGAGCATCCCCGCTGGTTATCGCATTCACCCGTTCCAGAATGGCCGCAATAGCCCAGAGATTCCGTTTCGTGTAGAGATCCGCTATCTCGGACACTCCGTAGTAGCGCAGCGCATCGCGCTTGTACCGGCTGAAGCCCGTCATGTCGAACCCTGCCGGATACCAGTGCGGAATCGCCTTAGCCTCTATTTCCGCTATCTTCGCTAGGTCGCACGTTTCAAAGTACTCGCGCTTGCTCTGTATCTGGTCATCATGGCGGCGCTCTCCGTGGGACGGTCTGCAACCGTTCCTGCAGACATAGTTCACCTGCACAGGTATGACTCCGAGCTTCTCGCTTTGTGAACGAATGACCTCTCTTTGGCCGCGCCTCTGACAGTGAGGGCAAACCCGAACCTTCTTGGGCTTGCCTTTGGCCGTTTGACCATCGATCTCAGCGCAGTCGAAGAGTGGAATGATCTTGGTGCACCGTGGGCAGCGGAACGTCTGTGAGTACACTGTCTGCGTAGTCAGCGCCGGTCCTCCGCAGCGGTCGCATCGTGTTTCGTAGAGCCAACCGAGTTCTCCTTCGACAGCCTGCCTGACTATCGCCAAGCCCTCCCGGATTGCCCGAGCGGAGACCGGGATACAGTAGTTCTTGGTGATGAACGTCGCGGCCGGGCTACGGTCGATGGCAATCGCCTTGCGTCCTTCCATCAACGACGCCAAAGTGGTACTCCCAGAACCACAGAAGGTATCCAGAACTAGATCTCCCGTTTCGGTATAGTGCCTGATGTACTGCCTGATGGCATCGTGTGGTTTCTTCGAGGAGTACCCATGCATATTGTAGATAGCTGTTGCCTTCGTGGTATCTATTGGCTTGTCGAAGGCGGGCGCTGAATAATCGTCTTTGCCGACGTCGTAAGGCCTCTGTCGCGCGTGGGCCTCTGAGAATGCCTGCAGGTTGACGTTAGGCTTGTCTCCAGAGTAGTAGCCGTCGGACATCCGAGGCAACTCGGCCTGGAAGAGTCCGCGCGCGTCGGGTGTGTGGCTAGCCAAACCGACTACCTAGAGCCTCTCGGCGCCATGCCGAGCACCTTGCCCAGGCTCGGCGGCACTCGTCTGGCTACCCGGTCAACGTCCAGTTGTTCCTCGAACTGCCGTGCCCGTGATTTGTGAACGCTCTCCCTGCCATCGGTGTAGCTCAGAGTGACGATCAGCGTGCGCTTGACGCGTCCGATCTTACGTTGGTCATCGGAAAGATCGGTGGACGTGCACCTAACCGCAAAGCACACCTCGGTACCCTTCTCGGTCACGTAAACCGTCTGCTTCCGGATGTCGTCGTGGCCCGGCTCATTCGTGTAGGACGCCACCAACTGCGCCCGGATGTCCCCGGGCAGCTTGCGTCCCCTGTCCGTCCTGGCGACCCGAACCCTGAACTCGGCATCCTGCCCCTCGAAGACCTCTGACGGCCCTGAGATCTCGTCCAGAACGAGCAAACCCTCGTCTCGGTCCCTGATGCGCAAGACCACCATCGGAACAAACAGCTCCTGGATCGATATGCCGCCATGTGAATAGGCGTCGGGCCTGAATTTCGCCTTCGGTCTTTCCAAGACGAACCCCGTCTTCGGGAAGATGACAGAGGAGTAGGTCTTCTGCCAACTAGCCCGAGTTATCCTATCTATCCCCGAGCCGGTTGTCGGCAGCCTCAACGCTCCGACAGGGAACTCAATGACCTTCTCCGTCATCTTCTTGGGTGCGCCGACATCCTTCAGCGAGCTCCTGAGCATTGCGTCGCGGTACTTGCAGTCATCCACCTCATTGAGCCAGGTGTTATCGAGTCGCACGCGCTCACCGTCGATGATCGCAAATCCGTGGTCGGCGACAACGAACACCTTGGTCTTGGGCGCGAGACTCCTGACTGCGGCCATCACTTCCGTGTCGATCACGCTCTTGATGAGCTGCTCATATACGAAGGCGAGTGGACGCCCCGGTATGAGCCTTCCGTCTGTGGCCCGGTGTGAGTCGATCTTGTGCAACTCCTTGTCGCACAACTCGAATATGTAGACATCGAGGTTACCAGCGCGATAGCGCACCGTCTCTCCTACGCCTAGCGACTCTGGCCGCACGACTTCTACATTGCCGGTGTAGCCGAAGTGCTGGTTGAGACCCTGCTTCAGTAATGCGTCCTCTCCGGCGCGCGAGTCAAACTGGTCAGGGAAGGTGCCGGCGCAAATGGCCTTTCGGGAGATGTGCGTCTCCGATGGCAGTAGCGCGCTTGCCTGGTACTCCTCCACCCGCTCCATCCGGTCCAGCAGTCCCGGCCTCAAGAGCTGATCCCAGATGTCGTAGCGCATCCCGTCGAACACGAACACAACCGCCTTCTCTGTGGTCGGGTCCCAGTGGCGCTTGAGACAGGACTCCATGAATCTGCTCGTGAGGACGACCTTCCCAGGATTGGCCACCCATTCGGCGTAGTGAGCAGCGATCACGCCCTCAAACTTGGCGTTCAACTGGCGCAACCCCTTTGCGGCCCTATCCGACAAGGCCCGCACGCCGGCGACGGCGTCGACTAACGCATCACCAATCTGCGCCGGCAGTTCTGAACGAGGTCGAGGCAGCAGGTCCCCGCTGTTGACCAGTCTCTCGAGTGCTGACAGAACGTACTCCAGCCGATTGACTTTCTGGCCGTTCCAAAGCGACCAGAACGCCTCCCAACCTAGCGCGGCGACGTCGATGCCCGCCAGCTTCTTCAGCCCACCTTCAAGTGTCTCTACAATCCCAATGGCGTCTGCGGCTAGTCCAAACGCCCCTGCGAGCTGGGTCCAGGCAGTCGATGATCTCTGTTCGACAAACGACTTGCCCGCACCCTCCGTGAGCTGCCGTCTGATGCGCAAGTCAGCCTCTTCAAGCCGTGCACCCTTCAGCATTCGGCCCAGCGCAGTTGCCAGCGCCAGAGTGCGGAGCAACGTTGAGTATCGTTCCTTCTCAATAACCTCGGCCTGCTGCGATGCGGTCTGGAGGTGCATCTCATCGAAAAGGAGCATGTCGAGCTCCTTTAGTCCGAGGGAGCTCTCGGCAGATTCGAGGTCTGCCTCTGCCTGTCTGACATCCAACCGTATCAGGTCTGGGGCACTGCTGCACATGATGGCAGGGTCGACCTTGGTGAAGGGCCGAAGCGCTGGGTCGACGTTGGCCAGAAGTAGATCCCAACGCTCCATGTGCTGTGAAAGCACGACACCGAGGTAGAACGCGCGAAGCACCAGACTCGCATCGTGCTTGGCAAACCAGCAGAACGGCGCCGGGGCGCGAGCGATCTGCTCCTTAATCGGCTCGACTACCTCTGGCATCAGGGATTGGAGGTCTCGCAGCGCCTCGTGAGCGAGCAGTCCCATGCGCCAGTAGTCCTGGGCCGTCGGGTTTCTGAAAGCTGCCTCTGGGACACCAAGAGCGGCGAAGGAGACGATCTTCCTGAAATCAGTGTCCGTGAAGCGGGTCGGATCGGCTGCACGCAGGTTCTCGTGGGCCGTGAGCACGGCACCCACCTTGTGCGCGATGAGCGAAGCATACTCCGGGCTGTCAACGCCGCTGGGCCAACCGGGGTCTCCCGTGACTTCCTGGAGATACTGACGAAGGCTGACGCCGACACGTCCTTCCGGGTCAACTGAGGCAACCAGATCCGGGTAGAATATCGGCGGCGCGCCGCCGCGGCGGTAGGGGCAGCGGTCAACCACAAGCAGCTTTTGGTCTTCGGACGCCGCGATGGTCCGCTCGTAGAGTTCGCGGAACGCGAGGTTCGTGGCCGCGACGAACACTGAGAAGCCATGTGTCCGCCCGAATTCGCGGATGGCCCCGCACTCCAGTCCCATGAGTCCCAGCTTGTCTACCACGAGCAGCCTGGGCAGGTGCTTGACCTGTTCTAGTCGCCGCACCACCCAATCGGCAACCGAGGTTGCCGGCATCACTCTATCCGTATCATTGGCAGCTGGTCCTTGCCCTTGCCGAGTTTGTCGAGGGCTTCCTCCAAGAACTTCTGGAACTCTGCCGCCACCTGGGAAGCCTGGTCTCTCTCTATCGTCCCGAGGCTGGAATGGAAATCCGCAAGCCGCACGATGCCGACGGTTATCGTCTTCAGGTACCGTTCAATGATGTCGGCCAGCGCCGGCTCCTCATCGCAGAGCGCAAGCACAACTGGTCGCAACTCATCAAGCGACTGGCAATCCAGGATTCGCTTAATAGCCTTCACTTCTTTGCCCTGTTCCAGCCGCTCTCGAATCGCCGAAGTAAGTAGCACGCCTAGCTTGCTGTCGAGCGCCTTCCGGACTAGGTCCGCGGCTTCGTCGCGCGCCGACCTGCTCTGCTGCAGCAGCCGCTCTGCGTCCGCGAGAGACAACCGACATTCGTGGAGTGGTCCTTCCTTGAGCTGCGCCTCTACCGATGCCCGCGAGGGCGCCGGACAGGCAAATACAGCCTCAATCAGACGGTTGAGGCCCTCGCTGACAATTCCAGACAGCGGCGGTGCCAGCGCCGTCACTCGTTCCAAGACCTTGAGCGCGGACATTTCGGCCCCGCCACCCAACGCCAGAATCTCCTGCCTGTGCTTGTCAGTCTCGCTCGTGACAGTATCGTGAATGGCTGAGTAGGCAGACGTGTACTCCCTCACGAGGACGGCCAGCGCGGCCGTCTCGGCCGGATCGGAGACGGACTTGCCAATCAGCTCGGTTCGCAGTTGGACCTCGGAATCTACGTAGGCCTTGATGTTGGCGAGCTTCGCGGCGAGGTTCGCCTGCGCAGCCTTGAGCTGAGACCAAGCCGGAGTATCCGGTATCTCGTGCCCGACGTACCGTTTCGCGGTCTTGAGGTCTTGCTCGAATCCGAGAAAAACCCTGACATTCGAGTAGCACTTGAGGCGATTCGCGAGATCATCCACCTCCTGCTGGGATACGCTCTTGGCATCGTAGGCCTTGTAGCCGAGTACGTCCCTGAAGGCCCGCAGGAGAGAATCTATGTCGTCGCCATCGTCGATTGCACAAGAATAGAGCTTGGCGATCTGCTCAGTCTCGATCTCATACGGGTTCTTGACCTCGAGTATGACGAACAGGTCGCGCGAGCGAGTGACGACGCGGAGCGACTCGTCTTTACGCTGAGCGAATGCTTCGCGCAGCCGCACGCGGTACTGGTTAATCGCTGCGTCATCGCTGGCCACTGGTATGACCTCGCCCAAGACCTTCTCGGCATAGGGACGAAGGATCTCCCAGTTCTCCGGCTTCGCGACCTTCTGTACCTTCGCAATCGCATCGAGCACGCGTGCGGAGAACTCGACATCCTCGATGTTCGAGTAGTCCAACTGAGAGTAGGACAGCCCTGACCGCGGCGTTAGTGTGAGCCTGAGCTTGCCGTCTCTGACTAGACAGAGTACGTAAAGCTGCACCATACGCTTGGACAGCCCGTAGTTCTTTGGACCGCCAACGCCGGTGAAGTTCTTGTACAAGGTCTCCATGCTCATGGTCTGCCCATCATCGGCGAGTTTCTCGTCTATGAACGCCGCTATGTCTCGCACGTAGGAGTTGTCGCTGACGTCCAGACGTCGGTCCGGACCCTTCCTCATGATCTTGAGCCCATAACCGAAATTGACCGCTGCGCTGACGTTCTTGTCCGGCCTTGCGTCCTTCGGAATGTGCCCCTTCCGGACGATTCCGTTGATGACCTTGACTGCTTCCTCGTCCCTGAAAACGAATGGGGCAACGAATGTGATGTCCCGCGATTCATAGACTGCTGACAGCACTTGCCCAATCACAGGCGACAGAATCGACACGAGGTCACCGGCGACATGGAAAACGGCGTGCGCGTTGTTGAGCGAGTCAACGCTGCCGCGCGAGTAGCTTTGACTTACGATCCGACCGATCTTGCCCAAGTCACTCTGCAGGGTGTTGGAGACCCAACTCATCACTGACAGGGCATCCTCGGTTTCCTTCCCTTGCCAATCCGCTACCAGCTTACGGTGCGCGGCGAAGTCCAGCAGATAGCCGCGCTCCTCTGTCACCAACTCACCTGGCCTCCAGAGGATTATCCGCACCTCATTCGACTGTCGCAGCAGCTTCTCGATGGCCGCATCGCTGACGGGTTTGGTGCTAATGAGCACGTGGAAATCGTGACCGGTCTGGTCGGTGTGTATCCCGAGCACTGGCGTTCCCTCGTTGGCTAGCTTCGCGAGGTCTCGCATCATGACCGAACCGGTGACCTGACGTCCGACCCACACGACTTCCAGTTCCCCGCTGCTTCCGCCAGCCGTGAACCTCGCGTCGGCAGCGCCAAACGCCGGTGCAATCGTGTGGAACATGGACCGGACACCGCCGGACAGATCAATCGTCATCTGCCGGGTCCGGATCGGCCATTCCGCAAGGCCCAGCAGGTGCTGCCATGCCTCAGCCTGCATTGTGGGGTTCGACTCGGCCTCATCGCGCGCCTTCTGGAACTCGACTCGCGGGTCAACGCCCGTAACGACGGGTTCAAACCGATACCTCGGACGGTTCTGCTCGTCTGGCGTCGACGCCACCTGCCGCAGTTCCTTCCTGAGGTTGTCGGCGATCGTCTCGTAGTGCTGGACGTTCTCGTCGACGGTGGAATCCGCTCCCCGCTCCACCATGACGGAGTTGGCTATCTCTTCTGCGGTGATACCCTGCGACCGTGTCTTGGCGAGGTAGTACAGGAGCAAGGTCTGCAGGGTCTTGATAGCCTTGTCGAGATTGACCTTGATGATGCCCTTCGTGAGAGTGCTGACCTGCCGCTTGCAGAGGTCGTAGGCCCTGTATTCTTGCTCGCGTTGGGTCTTGATGGCTACCAGGCCCGCGTACACACCGCTCGGGTCTTCTTCGTACCTTACGGTCTCGTCAAACAGCTCCCACAACCGAATCAGCTCCCTGCCCTTGTGCTTGATCTGGTATTTCAGGGTCTGGTGCATAACATGAATCGCAGACCGGGTCGTTGTCAGTTGGTACGTGAGCGCCCGCAGGACTTCCAGTGCGGGCTTGTGGAACGGAAAGAACCGCCGGAACTCCTGCTCTCCGATGCTTCCGGGCCAGCTGAATCCCCGCTTGTAGTACTGGTAGTAGTTGCCGAGCGCCTTCTCGTCCACGATCTCACGGACCCGGGACAGGACGATGTCGTAGTAGTCGGTTTCCTTCTCCAACAGGTTGACGAGCTTCAGGCGATCATCGGCAATGATGTTCTTGACTCCCATCTTGCTCTCTATCGCCTGCTGCGCTGCGCATACAGTCCAGACCGGTAGATTCTCGCCCTTCGCCAGTCGATTCGCCAGCACCACCAGCGCCTTCTCGTCATCGGCGCGCTCATCGTCAGTACGGTTCTTCATGAACAGCGAGACTTCATCCAGGACGACCAAAACGCCGGAGTAGCCTTCATCAAGAGCCGTCTTCACAAGGTGCCTGAGGATATCCTCGTTCTCGGCCGGGATGTCAGGCTTGACGCGGAGATACTCGGTGTAGAAACGCCACAGCTTGTTCCCGCAGGACTTCTTGTACTCAGGTGTCGCATTTGCCTGGATGTCCTTGATGAACGCATCAACATCCTCGAACTCATCTTCTGCGAAGTAACGCCTGTCACGAAGGAACTGGCCGAGGTCACGACGGTAGCGGTCAAGATCTTCCTTGACGAACCGGTCCGCCAGCAACTCTGCCGGATAGAGCGACACATTCTTCCCAAGCTCAAGCTGCAGTTGGTCCTTAGCCGCGTCGAGGATGTACTCGCTCAGCCTCGACCCCCGGCCGCCGAGGCCCACTGGTCCCCCTCCGGCACCCACCAGCGTCTTAACAACCACGAGGATCCCGCGCTTGCCCTGCTCTCCTTTGGCCTTCAGGCCTTCCTCCCAGAACCGGTAGAGCGATTCACGCTTCCCTCGGCCGGCCTTGTCCTCCTTGCTTTGGATGACGTCCCACGCTTCCTTCCTGCCCAGGGCGAGTGCAGCCAGGAGGCACAAGAGGTGGGATTTCCCCGACCCGAACTCGGCCTGAATCCAATATCCCTGGCCGATGGACGCGTCGCGCTTATCCGGGTTGTAGGGAGCCGCCATGTTCCGGAGTACGTCCGTCAGAAAGGGCCGTACCGGGCCGAGCTGGAACTCCTCGACCGTCTTCAGCTCCGGCTGCCGCTTAGTGCGCGCCGCATCAGAGTTGGAGTCTGCCCAGACGTGCTTCTCCAGCGAGTAGACCGAGACAATTCTATCCGGTACCTTGCATATCTCATCCAGCGACTTGCGAGATGAGAAAATATCTTCTTTCGGCATCGTACCTCCTAGCCGACAGAGGCGCTCATCGCTACGGACACCCGCGCTTCTCTGTAACGATTCAGTTCTCGGCAGCAATTCCTGTAGTCCTGTTCAACCTCGACCCTTACATGCTCATCTAGGGAACCGACAAGCTGGTTCATTCGGTCGTATAGCACCTTGCCGTGGAAATACAGCCTGTGCCGACTGCAGAACTTGATCCAGTCGGCGACCTGGCACGGGTCAACGCATGACATCTCGTCACCATCGAGCAGACGCTGCACCGCGTCTTGGATCCGCTCGTGGGGAGGTTCCGTGCCGGCCCTTCTGAACACCACGATTCGGTTCTTCAACCACAGCTTCTCAACCTTCCAGCCAGCTACCAACCACGGCGCGGTCCCCGTGTTGGCCCAGCCTTCCTGACGTGTGCGCGTGAAATGCGATAGCCCACAGCCGAGCAGCGCCGCGAGTTCGTCAAAGGTGAGCGCCAACTGCTTCTGGTCAGCTGGCAGCTCGTGCATGAAGCGGCGCATCGCGGACTTGAAACCACGCCCTGTTCGGTCAGTGGGCGCCCCACGCTCAAATCGGACAACCTCTCGCTCAAGGTCGACTGACGCTACCCGCCACCCGGCCTTCAGCCACCGCCGTGCCTGCGTGCACGAACCCGTGTTGGCCCACCATGACCTGTCTGTTCGGGCACTGTGCGGGAGCGCGGTACCGCTAAGCTTCTCTATATCCCGGAACTCAATCTGCACGTCTGTCTTGTCCCGCAACTGCACCCTGAGGAACTTGGCGAGTAGATCGTACTTGGACGCAAGTGCTTCGACGGTGTGCTCTCGGGCTGGACCAGTGCGGACAAACACAACGCGACCACGTGACAACTCAGGCTTCGCGGTCCAGCCGGCAGTCAACCAGCTACGAGCCTGACTTCGGGTTTCCGTGTTGGCCCACCAGTCGTAGCGATCCCTGGTGCGCGCAGCATCAGGCAGTCGCTCGCCAAGCAGTCTCTCGACCTCGTCGAATGTGAGAACCACTGATTGTAGCTCAGCCGGCTGCCGTCGAAGGTGATCGCCGATCGGTGCGTACTTCGAGTATGCCAAACGAACTCCTAGCTCTTCTCCGCCCCGTCGGCATCCCTCGCCATCATCCTGACGCACACTTGGTAGTCCTCTTCGACGTCGGCGGCAGCACGCTCGGACAGCTTGCTCACGTCCAAACCGCCGCGATCGTACAGTTGACGGCCTTGCTCATACATGCCGCTCCTCTTGCAGTGCCGGATCCACTCAGCCAACGTAGCTTCCCCGGGCCGCTGGGAAGCCGGGATCTCGATACCCTGCTCTAGGCTTGCCAAGTACCGCTTGATCTGCCGATTGGTGCCACGCTCACGACCCTCTGCCTTCGCCGCTTCCTCTTCCTCGCCAGACGGTAGTCGGTATGTACCGGTGTCGGTCTTGTAGAAGTAATCCAGGAGCCACTCGGCAAGCGACCGACGGGGCTTGTCTTTGACCGTGTAGACGTAGTGCTCGAACACGTTGCTATAGTGCACGCCTTCCTCGCCGGGATTCTCTTTCAGCCAGTCGGCAATGAACTTCCGCGCCTGCGCGGCGGCCGTATCTTCTTTGGCTGTCTCGGCCTCGTCTATGACCGCGAGCGCCGTCTCTTTGAGATACCACCGGCCAATCTCGTGGCGCCCGAACACGTCCGGATCCTTGTCCTTGAAGAGCGTCTCTTTCACCGGCCCCCGGACTTCCTCTGCCACCTGGCCCAAGAGCTCGTCGAAGTTGTGCCGTTCCATCTGGCCCGCTCGGACCATCCGGCTGACCAGCTCATCGTACACCCGATCCTTAGTCGAGCCGGGGTGAGCGTCCAGGTACTCCCGGATAATAGCCCGCGCCTTCTCGCCAAAGGTTCCACCGTCCTCCTCGCCGGTGAACAAGACTGCCGCTGCCGTCTCGCCCGGCCGAGGCTTGCGGAAGTTGATCATTAGATCTCGCTTGGTTACTTTGTCGGCAGTCAACTGATTGAACGACTTCTGCTTGGCGTCGATGAATAGCGCTGTGTCCGACCTGTCGATGAGAAAACCCACCTCAGCAATGATGTCCTGAACAAGGGACCACGTGCCCTCCGAAGTGTCGTGGTAGCAGAGCGAAAGCCAGCGCCCAGGCTTGAGCACGCGGTAGCACTCCGCCATCGCACGCCGCAGCATACTGGCCCAGTCAGTCTCTGTCCTTCCCCTGACACCATTCACTATGATCTCCTCGTTCTGCCAGTGCGTATCGAGCCCGAGCCAGGCCTCCCACACGAAGTTGAGCTCCCCGTACTGGACTTTGTCACCGTAAGGAGGATCAGTGAATATGTAGTCAACCGAATTGCTGGGGATCTCGGGCACGTCGGTCGCAGACTGCGTCGAGATCAATATCCTCCTGCCAAGGAGACCAGACTGAATCTGCGCGTAGCCAGCGACGAGGTTGCGTAGTTTCCCAGCTAGCCAATTCGCTACGTTGTATTCGCGGCTGATCTGCGGCAAGTAGTATGTCCCCCGCATGAGCTGGTTCGGGAACCGAGGATCCTCCGTGTATCCCTGCATGCGAGACATGGCCAGCGACACAGCCGTCACCGCGAACATGACAGAGTCAGCGTAATCGCCCCCCAGCGCCTTCGCGGCCTCGGCATATGCTGAAACCGCCCACAGGTTCCTCTTGGTGTACAGCTCGGCCACCGTGCGGAAGCAGCTTGTGCCCGCGCGCCACTTATCTCCCCACGGAACGGAGTCGTCCTCCACATTCATCATCCTGTTAGGGGGGTACCAGTGCGGTATCTCTCCGGCCTCGATCTCACGGATCTTCCCGAGGTCGTAGCGCTCGAAGTACTCGCGTTTCTTCTCACTCGGATCGTTGTGCCGCCGCTCGGCCTGAGCAGGGCTACAGGTGTTTTCACACAAATAGCTGACGAGGACGGGTATCGAGCCGAAGCGCTCGCTACGTGTGCTGATCTCCTCGACAATTCCACGCGCGTAGCAGTGCGGACACGCAGCTATCCTCTTGGGTTTCCCCGCCCCGGTCTCGCCCTGAGCATCGACGCAGTCAAACAGCGCGATCTCCGCAGTGCACCTCGGACACCTGAAGACCTGAGAGTAGACGGTATGGTCGATCAAGGCTCTGCCGTCGCACCGGTCACAGCGTGTCTCATATAACCAATCCATCTCTGACTTGACACGACGCTCAACCTCACTGAAGACCCTCTCGAGCTCGACAACGTCCACGGACTTGCAGTAGTTCTTGGTGATGAACGTAGCCGCTGGGCTGCGGTCAATGGCTACTACGCTCCGCCCCTCCATCAACGCCGCCAGCGCCGTCGTTCCGGCCCCGCAGAGCGGATCCAGCACAAGATCGCCCGGCTGCGTGTAGTGACTGATGTATTGCCTAATGGCATCGTGCGGCTTCTTAGACCAGTACGTGTGCATGTTGTATATGGCGGTGGCCTTCGTTGTATTGATGGACTTGTCGAAGGCCGGCACGGCGTAGCGGTCCGTTCCAGGGTCAAATCGTCGATCTCCTAGATGGGCGTTCACAAACGCGCGAAGATTGGGGTTTGGCTTGTCGCCCGAATAGTATCCTTCGGGCATCCTGACCGCACCCCCGCCTCCAAGCTGGAGTTGATTAGTCGGCGCTCTCCTCGACATCGTCAGCGCCCCGGTGAATCCAGCTCCCAGAGGTGGTCGCTGGCGATGAGGTTTGTGGGCAACTTGTATCTGCCCTCTTCGGCCTCGTGGAACATGATGATCGTGCCGGCGCTTCTGCGGCCAGGGAGCAACAATAGCACTCGGTCTTCGTCAGCCGCCAGAACGCGCAGCAGGTTCAGGTCAATCCCGTAGGCGAACAGAAGCTCGAGGTTCGAGAAGACCGCTAGCCCCCCTCCCGTCAGATGGGTTCGGAGGAACCGATCAAACGCCTTCGCGACGTGCGCCGCGGTTGGCTCCGGCCTTTTGGCTTCATCCTCAACAAGCCGCTTGAACTCCTTGTCAGGGATTGCATCGAGTATCCCGAGATTGACATTGGTTGGACCGGGCAGCCGCTTGCCATCAGGCCCGGTGGCCTGCTGTAGTTCTTGTGCAAACGCATCCAGCGCTCTGTATCCACCCAGCACGCCGTACAGGTGACGTCCACCCGGGGTCCCAAGCTTGGCGAGCAGTGTCTCGATAATGACAGCGGGCTTCATGGACCGCCCTTAGACGGTAACCTCTCGATGACCTCGCCGAGCGTCATTCTTGTCGTGAACTGCCTGATGTTGTCTATCTCAGACACCTTGCTGATGATGCCAATATTACGCATTTCGTACAGCATCGGCACGATCTGCGCCGGGCTCCACATCATCGCCGAAACCCTGGGCTTCTGGTCCAGTAGCCGAAAGTCGTACATCCCCGGTTCCGGGAACTCGCTGTGCAGCACGAATGCGAAGGAGGCTAGACGAATATCACGGTACGCGAACCTCAAGGCCGTCCGGGACGAAGTGGCGAGACCGCCCGCAGACAGGGCAGCAACGATGGCCTGCGTACCGTCGCCGACGCTGCCCGACTTGGGAAACAGCTCCGCCAGGAAATCTCGTGCGACTGCACGGGCGACCTCGCCGGCACCAACCCGAGGCAGCAGTAGGTCTACTATTACCTTCTGTATAAGCGGTTCGGCGATCATGAAGCGGTAGAAGCAGACCTCGCGCAGTTCGTCAGCTCCGGCGAACTTCCGGGAGAAGGCAAGTAGAGGACGATCCACGAAGCCGTAGGGGAAGAGACGCTTGACTATGTAGCTGGCGTATCGCTCACGGGTCTCGAGTGCGCTGTAGTGGAGCGCGCGTTGGAAGAACTTGCGCGCCGCGTCCGGGGATCGGGTGTTCGGCAACCCCGGCAGCAGGTCGATGGCTTGCGCCAGGACCGCCTGTGTGAACAGCCCAGCGCTCCGAGTCGGCGGCGCGGGAAGACGATCTTCATCTGCGGCCGCATCCGAAGCTCCGTCTGGCACGGAAGGCAGGTCGAATAACGTCACACCGGTGCCGTCGGCGCGCGTGGTAGTCTGCTCTTGCTCCGGCTTCTGCACCGATGTCGGCTGACTTCTGATCTGGCCCACGAGAGTAAGAAGCGCTGCCGCGTGCTCCCCGATCCCCTGCTCCCGTTTGAGATCGATCCGGCTCGCGGATAACACGCGCGACAGGTCGCCGAAGCAACCCAACAGCCTCTCGGCTACGGGACGCACGTCCTTTCGTGGGATCGCATATGAGAGGAGAAGTTCGAGCCTCTCCGCTTCGGTCAGCGACTCGCTTCTACGCAGTGCCTTCTCCCTTAACCGTTGTCTGTGCCCTGAGTGCGAGGCGCGTTCTCTGTCCGCCACGATAGCTCTCCTAGTAGGACAGACGTCGATAGTCCGACGGAATCTCGATCTTCACAGGGTCCTCGTTTTCCATAGCTTAAGCGCTTTGGTCAGGTTGTCAATCAGTCTGACGCTGATTATACCCCCCGAAGCACAGAGAATCAAGCGGGCCGGACTGCGGGACGGACTCTTGGGATAATTCTGTGGGGGTGAAGTCGGGACACTTCCCAATTTCCTGCGTATCAGGCGCGCGGCGAGCTTACAGCCGACAGCTAACAGCTTACGGCCTGTGGTGGGTACCGGATAGTTCAGAATTCAGAAACCAGAGACCAGAATTCAGAACTGCCCGGAAACGGACGGAGTGCGCGGGAGGCGGAAGCGAGCCGCGGACTGCGGGCAGGCTAGCGGGAGGAGTGTTCCGCGATGAGCCGCCGGACCTTGGGCACGAGCGCGCTGGGGACTTCAACCATGGTCAGCCCGCGCTGCGCGTATGCCGCTTCGTCTTCGGCGACAGCTTCTTGTTCGGTCTGGCTCTCGTAGTGTGCCAGCAGCCGCTGAACGCGCTCTTGGTCCCAGCCGGGAGGGAAATGCTGTTTCTTCATCTCTTCGTTTTGCCTCGTCGCCGGCGTCTTCGATATGCCAGCAGCGGTTTGCCTGTTAGTTCGTAAGCGGTGATGACAAAAACGCTGTCGGGCTCGGCGTCTGCGACATAGACGATACGCAAGTGCCGTCCGCTCTGCGTCTGGCCGATGGCAACCCGCGCGCCGTCGTGTCCTGGTCGGTCTTCGCCGGGCGACAGTAGTACATCCTCGGCTTCGTCTTCAGTGACGCCGTGTCGACGCAGGTGTGGGAGGCCGGTATCCGGGTCCCGGTAGAACCGGAGTCTCACTCAGGCGCTCCAAGCCCGTCACTCGCGGCGTTTCCCGCGTCATCACGCATACAATCTAAAGTAACCCGATGTGCGCTGCAAGTCAAGTGAAGGCGAGGAAAGGCGAGCGGAGTAATTCCGGGGACGCGACAAGAGATTCCTGACGCAACGTCATTCCAGATTGTAGATTGCAGATTCTAGATTGCCAGGACGCTTCAGTCAGTCTCCAAGTTGAAAACTGTCCGGCAGATTTCCTCGAGCACTTTCGGGTCGCAACCGTAGCACTGCCAGCGCAGCATGGCATCGAGGACCCGGGCGCGGAGGGTTTCGCCTTCGTAGTCGCGGAAGAGCTTGTCCACGTGAAGGCTGAAGCCGCGATAGGTGACGAACTGGATTGTCGGAACGCCGAGGTCGCAGAGGACCTTCTTTACCTGTTCATAGCGCAACTCGGACCGTTCGGCGGCGTCGCGGTAGTTGTTGGTCTGGCTGCCGGAGTCGCCGTCGGCCCGGCAGGGCACCGAGCCCTGCCGGACCGAGCCAGCGTAGCGCCGGGTTGCGCGGGCCACCGAGAACGCGCTACGTTTGTCGTTCGGCATCATGAAAGCTCCTCAGGGATAGAGGGATCAAGGGATCGAGGGATCGAGTGCGAGCTGCAAGGGATAGAGGGATCAAGAGATCGAGGGATAGAGTGTTCGGACTTGGCGTCCTTGGCGGCCACCCCATTTTCGATTGACGATTGCCGATTTTCGATTGCCGGGCCGGACCGGACATCCACAGATTTCACAGATTCCACAGATTGCTCGGTGCCGGACCGGACATCCGCAGATTCCGCTGATTCGGCCGCGGGCGGTAAGCTGTTAGCGGTAAGCGGTTGGCATCCCTTCAGCCGCTGGTGCGCTTCGCAGACGAGGAACTGGAGCGTGCGCGGTTCGAGTCCGAGGCCGACCCACTTTCTGATGCAGAGTTCAAGGTGGAAGGCCAAGTCCCGGCCTTCGCGCGTGCGCCACATGCGCGTCATCTCGCGCAGAAACCAGCGGTAGTGCATGACCTGCAGGTTCGGCAGGCCCGAACCCTCTATCAGGGTCATCACGTAGCGGTTGATATTCTCCTCGGCTTGAGCCGAGTCCACACCGTACAGCACGTTCTCAGCGCCGGAGCGGATTTCGTCCAGCGTCTGAGTCGTATCCCGGTTCAACTCAACCGGTTCAAGCAGACTTTCCATACAGTAACTCCTTTCGCCCATTGGCGATTTACGATTTACGATTGCCGATTCGAGGGCAGCGGTCGGTTCTTCGGTCCAGCGGTCTTCGTGCACTAGAGCACTTGAGCACTAGACCACTGGACCACTTTCCTTTGCCCTCATGTAGTTATACGATGCAGAACCTCGAATCCGTAAAGAAAGTCGCATTTTCCCATCCACTCCATGAAGGAGGGACTGCCCCCCGGGCTGGGTCCTCGGGAGGTTCAGGTTGAGGTTCAGGTTAAGAAACGGGAGGAGATTCTGGCCGAGCTTCGACGCGAGAGACGAACCGAGCTTCGCGGAGAGCTTCGGCGCGAGCTTGTTTCCGAGCTTCGCGCGGAGCAGCGCGAAGAGGTTGTCGCGGTGCAACGACCGGAGCTTCGACGCGAGCTTCGAATCGAGCAACTCTGTGAGCTTCTGGCCGAGCTTCCCAACGAGGTTCCCGCGGAGCTTCGCAGGGAGCTTCCTGTCGAGCTTCCAAGGAATTCCCGATTTACGGTTTTCGATTGACGATTGGCGGACGGCGAAAGACCAGTTACGAGTTACGGGTTGCGGGTTACGGGTTCGGAATGCCGGAGTCGGGCGGTGGTCCTACCGATTTTGGATTGGTGATTTTCGATTGTTGATTGGGGACGGCGGTTCGGCTTCCCAAATCGGGCGGTGGTTCATCTGATTGGCGATTGCCGATTGCCGATTGTCGATTGCTGGAGCCGGGCGGTGGTTCATCTGCC
>CAIVTL010000362.1 GCA_903908785.1 Caldifarciminota bacterium
AGCGGGTCGCTCACCGCCGGGCGATGAAGCGGGCAGTGACCCAGGCGATGCGCCTGGGCGCGCCCGGCATCAAGGTCATGGTGGCCGGCCGACTCGGAGGCCATGAGATTGCCCGCACCGAGTGGTATCGTGAGGGCCGGGTGCCGCTGCATACTCTGAAGGCGGATATCGACTACGCGACCGACGTGGCACGGACCGTTGCCGGCACGGTCGGCGTGAAGGTTTGGATTTACAAGGGCGACGCTACCATGGGCGCGAGGGCTTAACCGATGTTGATGCCGAAGCGAGTGAAGTATCGCCGCGCGATGCGGGGCCGGATGAGCGGCAAGGCGACGCGCGCAAACCGGGTTGATTTCGGCGACCAGGGCCTGATGGCGCTCGAGCCCTGCTGGATTACCGCGCGGCAGATCGAGGCCGCGCGAATATGCCTGTCGAAATCGCTGAAGCGGGCGGGCAAGATGTGGATCAGGATTTTCCCGGACAAGCCGGTGTCAAAGAAGGCGGCGGAGTCGCGCATGGGCAAGGGTAAGGGTACACCGGAGTTCTGGGTCGCGGTGGTGAAGCCGGGTACGGTCATGTTCGAGCTCGGCGGGCTGACTCCGGAGGAATCGGGCGGCGCCCTGCGCCAGGCTGGCAGCAAGATGCCGTGTCGCACCCGGGTCGTGGTCCGTGGAGAGATGAGCTATGAAGGCTTCTGAGCTGCGCGAAATGACGCAGGATGAGATCCTGCGCAAGCTGGCTGAGTTGCGTGACGAGCAGTTCAAGCTGAGACTGCGCCGGGGGGCTGAGGACATCCCGAATCCGCTTCGGCTGCGGATGCTGCGGCATGATGTTGCCCGGTGTCTGACCGTCCTGCGGTCCAAAGAAATCGCGGCTGAGGCCAAACCCGTGGAGAAGAATGATGAATGAGAATCGCCGGACCGTAATCGGCAAGGTCTCGTCTGCGAAGATGCAGAAGACCGTGGTTGTCACGGTCCAGCGGCTGGAATTGCACCCGAAGTACAAGAAGTACATCCGCAAGCGGACGAAGCTGTACGCGCATGACGAACGGGCGGAGTGCCGCGAGGGTGACCAGGTGCTGTTGATCGAGACGCGGCCGATGTCGCGGCTGAAGCGCTGGCGGGTGGTGAAGAAGCTATGATCCAGGATTTCAGCCGGCTGGTAGTGACCGACAATTCCGGAGCCCGGATGGCGATGGTCATCAGGGTCTACGGCGGGTCGAGGCGGCGCTTTGGCTGGCTCGGCGATACCGTGATGGTGACGGTTAAGGAAGCGATTCCCAACGGCACGGTCAAGAAGGGCGACAAGTCTAAGGCAATCCTGGTGCGCTGCCGTAAAGAGCACCGGCGGCCGGACGGGACCTATGTCCGGTTCGACGACAACGCCTGCGTGCTGGTGGACGACAAGGGCGAACCCAAGGGAACCCGCGTCTTCGGACCGGTGGCACGCGAACTGCGCGAACGCAAGTACACGAAGATCGTTTCGCTTGCCGCGGAGGTGGTTTAAAGATGAACCTGCGCAAGGGCGACTTGGTTGAAGTGATTGCCGGCGAGGACCGCGGCCGCCGCGGCAAAATCCTGCGGGTGAAGCTCACGAAAGACAGTGGTCGGTACCGCGTGTTTGTCGAGGGACTGAACCTCGCCAAGAAGCACCAACGCGCGCGGGGTACGACCAAGCCGGGCGGAATCGTCGACCTGCCCAACTCGATGGATGCTTCGAACGTGGCGCTGCTTTGCCCGAAGTGCGGCAAGCGCTCCCGGGTCCGGCGTGAACCGCACGAGGGTCGCCGCGTGCGCATCTGCCAGAAGTGCGACGAGATTATTGACGTATGACACCAAGACTTAAGCAGGACTATCTGAAGCGGGTCGTACCCGCACTGGTTACGCGCTTCGGCTACAAGAACCGTCACCAGGTGCCGCGGCTGATCAAGGTTGTGGTCAACACGACGACCAAGGACGCGGTGGCCGACGTCAAGGTGCTGGACAT
>CAIVTL010000363.1 GCA_903908785.1 Caldifarciminota bacterium
GACTCTTCGGCCACCGAGTCGTTGTCCTGAATCACCGACCAGACCACATACGGCCCGCCGAAGCTCGTATCCGGCCACGTGCGTGTATTCGAGAAGACCGGCGGGCGCAGATCCCAGTCCGGGATGTTGCAGGTCGAAATCTGCATCATCGTCGCGACGTTGATGAAGTTCTTGGCCGCGCCGTTCTGGCTCATCGCGGCGGCCACGCCGTTTGCCCCGCTGAAATGCCCGGGCACGACCCATTCGTATATCCACCGGATGTCATTGCTGCCCAGGTTGTCCGAGAACGTCATGTTGTCCCGGATGACGAGGCACGGCCAGTAGTAGTCGCCGGACATCGGCACTTTGACCTTGCCTTTGGCCACGATGTTCTTGATGTGCTGCTCGGTGGCGACGTAGGGGATACCTTGGACGATCTCGTACTGCCAGGTTACGGCGCTCATCCAAGCCGCGCCATAGTACATCGGAGTGACGTAGACCGGCGCATCCGGCAAGTAGTTACCGAGGAACCGGTAGGGGTCCTGCCAGAAGTCGATACCGTCAACGTACAGGCCGAACGAGTCCTGGTACTCGTAGATGTCCTGCACCGAGCCTGAGCCCAGCGTATCTATCTCCATGATGGCCGGGTCCGGCGGGTCAAGCTGCATCGATTCCGGGGCGGGGGCCTCGCCGGTGGTCCAGTCAACGAGGCCGACTCTCGACCATTGGCCGCCCGGATACGGAGTCAGGTCCCAGTGAGTCCGGGTCGAATCGAACTGGGTCCACATGAAGACGGAACTGTTCTGCTTAAACTTGCCATAGGTGCCGATGATAGACGGCACCTCGTGGCTCTCGATCATCAAATCCTGCGCGGGCAGCCACGCGGCCAACCCGGCGACAAAGAACAGGGACAGACACTGTCTGGTCATATAGCCTCCTCTGAGCAAACCTGCCATAATCAGTCTAGAAGGACTCAGAGCCAAGTCAAGGCAAGTCGGCCGTAAGTTCGGCCGTGCGGAGACAGGGCAGAGGCCGCAGGCAGCAAGTCGCGGAGGGCAAGCCCGAGAACCGCCACCGATCTCGGTGACATCCACGGAGGGAAGCGTCGGCCGGCAAGTCAGATGACACCGCGCGTCTGAACCGACCCAAGTGGCCGACCGAGGCTGTGTTGGGTGCTGCGAAGGTCGTCAGAACAGTGGCCTTGGGAATCGCGGTGCGAACCGTCCTCAGGACGGTTCCCGGGGTGGTATCCAAGGTGACACCGGCGGGCTTTCAGGAGTCGACTTTCAGCCCAATTCCGACGCCGGTCTGCGGCGCGATGCCGAGCGTGATTTGGCGGCTGATTCTGAAGGGCATGGCCGTGCTCACTCTCCTGCCGATTCGCACGGCCTCTTGCAGGCCGAGACCCAAGGCGATTGCCGACGCGATTGTGCGGGCGGTTTGCAGGCCGACTTGAAGAGTGACTCGCCTGGCAAGGCGCAGCGTTCCTTTGTCTGTGCCGAGGTCCTTTGTGCTCGAATCCGGCATTGAATTTCAGCGTTCAGTGGCTGGCTTTTGGGTGTGCGCGCGGCTTGACTTCTGGGGTGGTTTTGGGATTCTAGATTGCACGTGTCGTACTTCCTCCAGCAGTTAATCAACGGGTTGCAGCTCGGCTTCGTGTATGCCCTGATTGCGCTGGGGTACACGATGGTCTATGGCATCGTGCGGCTCATCAACTTCGCGCACGGGGACGTGTTCATGGTGGGCGCGTATGTCGGGTTCTATGCGCTGGCCAGTTGGAAGCTGCCCTGGCCGCTGGCAATCGTCGTGGCGATGGTCGGGTGCGCGGCCGTGGGCATGTTCATCGAGCGCGTCGCCTACCGGCCCCTGCGGAGCGCCCCGCGCATATCCGCGCTGATAACCGCGATGGGCGTGTCGCTGTTCCTTGAGTATTTCACAAGCCTGCGGTTCATGTTCGGGCCGGACTACCGGGCGTTCCCGAGGCCGTTTGCCGTCACGTCGTTCAACATCGGCGGCGTGTCGGTGAGCAATATCCAAATCATCGTGTTCGCGGTCTCGACTCTCCTGATGGTCGCGCTGACCTTGTTCGTGAACAAGACCAAGACCGGATTGGCGATGCGGGCGGTTTCGTATGACCATGACACCGCGCGGCTGATGGGTATCAACGTTGACTGGATTATCTCGGTGACCTTCGGTGTAGGCTCGGCCCTGGCCGGTGCCGGCGGCGTGCTGTACGGGATTGCGTACCCGCAGATTAACCCGTTCATGGGCGTGATGCCCGGTCTAAAGGCATTTGTGGCCGCGGTGCTGGGCGGAATCGGCGTGATTCCCGGCGCGATGCTTGGCTCACTCATCATGGGCGTGGTCGAGACATTCACGTCCGCCTACATCTCTTCGACGCTGCGCGACGCGGTGGCGTTCGGGATACTGATACTGGTGCTGCTGGTGCGGCCGGCAGGGATACTGGGCAAGCCGACGCGGGAGAAGGTGTAGCGGGGAATGACGAATTCCGAAGTCCGAATGACGAATCAAGCCCGAATGAAAGGAAATGACCCAATGGGAACTGGCGCTTGGTCATTGAATCGTCATTCGAGCTTCGAGCTTCGGACTTGGGAGCCATGAGCGCAAAACGAGGCAATGCCGGTGTTATCGCTCTGCTCGCAGCGCTGGGTGTGTTCGTAGTCATCGAGGCTCTTATACTCATCGGTGCGCTAAACCCCTACTGGCAGCAGATAATTTGCCTGGCCGGAATCATGACCATCTCCGGGTTGGGCCTGAACCTCATCTATGGTTACACCGGGCAGTTCTCGCTGGGCCATGCCGCGTTCTACGGGATTGGCGCGTATACGGCTGCGCTCCTGACTCGAAGCATCGGCGGCCACAACCCAGTAATTCTGCTGCTAGGGTTGGTTGCCGGAGGGGCGTTGGCCGGCCTCATCGCCCTGCTCATCGGCTTGCCGATACTCCGGCTCAAGTCCGACTACCTCGGTATCGCGACGCTCGGCTTCGGCATCATCGTGAAGGTGCTGTTCGACAACTCGGACAAAGTGATTCCGATGATGGGCGGGTCCCGGGGTATGAGTTCGATACCGAAGCTGACTACGTTCCTCTGGGTGTTCCCGCTGGCGGTGATTGCGGTCGTGGTCATGCGCAACATCGTCTTCTCGGGCATCGGCCGGGCCCTCATTTCGGTGCGCGAGGATGAACTGGCGGCTGAGGCTGTCGGTATCGATAGCACGCGCTACAAGACGCTCGGATTTGTTATCGGTTGCGTGTTTGCGGGCGTTGCCGGCGGCTTGTACGCGCACCTGTATGTGTTCCTGCACCCGTCCAACTTCGATTTCCTGAAGTCGATTGATGTGCTGCTGATTGTTGTGTTGGGCGGGCTCGGCAGTATCTCCGGCACCGTTGTCGCCGCGGTCGCGTGGACCTTCCTGCTTGAGGGCCTGAGGATTCTGTTGCCCCCGGCAGTCCAGGACTGGCGCTGGGTCATCTATCCGCTGCTGCTCATCATCTTCATGCTGGTCAGGCCGGGAGGCATCTTTGCCGGGACCGAATTCGGGTTCCTTAGGCCAAGGAAATGACGAATTCCGAAGTCCGAATGACGAATCAAGCCCGAATGAAAGGAAATGACCCAATGAGAACTGGCGCTTGGTCATTGAATCGTCATTCGAGCTTCGAGCTTCGAACTTGAGACCTAGATGAGCGTGCTGCTTGAGGCGAAAGCCCTCACCAAGGCCTTCGGCGGCCTGGTGGCCGTTCACGACTTCACCATGTCCATTGCCGAGCACGAACTGGTCGGCCTGATTGGGCCGAACGGCGCGGGCAAGACCACCGTGTTCAATTTGATTACCGGAATGTACGTACCGACCTCGGGAGCGGTTAGGTTCAATGGCGCGGATATCGGCGGGATGAAACCGCACCGCATCTACCAGCGCGGGATTGCGCGCACCTTCCAGAACATCCGGTTGTTCAAGCAGCTTTCGGTGCTCGACAACATCCGGGTTGCGCATCATCACCGGGGCGAGGCCGGGCTGCTGAGCACGGTCCTGCGCGGGCCGGGGTTCAAGCGCGAGGAACGGCAGGTGACTGAACGGGCGACCGAGTTGCTCTCGATTCTCGGGCTGGAGGGGAGAAGGGACGAACTGGCGCGGAACCTGCCGTACGGAGAGCAACGGCGGCTGGAGATTGCGAGGGCGCTCGTGTCCGACCCGAAGCTGCTGCTGCTGGACGAACCCGCGGCCGGGATGAACCCGTCCGAAGTCGGAACCCTGATGGAGCTGATTCGATTCGTTCGGGAGCGGTTCAAGCTGACCGTGCTGCTGATTGAGCACCAGATGAAGGTTGTGATGGGCGTGTGCGAACGGGTCGTGGTGATGGACTTCGGTGAGGTAATCGCGCAGGGTGCGCCTGAGGCGATACAGCAAGACCCGAAGGTCATAGAGGCATACTTGGGGAAATGACGAATGACGAAGCCCGAATGACGATTCAAGCCCGAATGAAGGCTGGAGGCGTGGTTCCAATGGCCGGCATCATCGCCATTGCCGGCGCCGTCATGCTTGCGGCGGGTTGCGGCCCCGCAAGTCCAAGAGCGAAGACTAGGCCCCGAGTTGTTGAGCCGATGGAGGTTTCATACGACCCCTTGTACGCGCGGGAGATGACGGCGACAGAGACAAAGAAGTTCTATGCTCTAAGGTTTGCATCGGCTGCAGATGGCCGTGGTGCGAAGGCAACTTCCTACTTCGACCACGTAGGAAGAGGAGAGCCCGTAGCATACGCCGTTGGGGGGCACCCGCTGCTTGGCCTGCTGGGGGACGACGCGAAGATATACGTTGTATGCAGACCTTACCATCCATGGGCTCCCCACCTAGCAGTTACGTTGAGAGACAGAGTCTACGAGATGCCGTCTGGTTTGAACGCATTGCTTCGCGACGCCGGGTGGCGATTCGAGGCTGATGAAGTCCCCGATTGGGCCAGATTGTATGTGCTTTTCCGGCTTGGCGATTCGTGCGCGACCATGCGGAAGCGGTGGCTCTGGGCCGAAGGCAAGCGGCCTGTCGTTCCATCCGTCGTCTTTGATTCGGTACGGGTTGAGCCGTGGGGATGGGTGAATTCGAAGAGGGTCGTCGTGTCGTTGAAACTGGATGGTCGCCCACAGGAGGTAGTGATGTTCATGGCGATCGTTGAGACGTCCCGCGGTGATACTCTCTATGTTCCCAGCTCAGGCGGTATCGACTGGATTGAATTGGGGCTGCTGGACGACGTAACGTCCGGAATGTGCATTGTGCCGAACGAACATCTGTATTTGGGCAAGGCGGAAGGATGAAGGCGGACGGCAGCTCGCTGCTGAGCGTCAAGGACCTTGCGGTTGACTACGGCGCGATTCGGGCGCTGCACTGCGTCTCGTTCGAGGTAAACGAGGGCGAGATTGTTACGCTGGTTGGAGCGAATGGCGCGGGCAAGAGCACATCGCTGCGTACTGTTTCCGGGCTGGTGAAGCCGGCTGAGGGTGAGATTGCGTTCGACGGCAGGCGGATTGACGGCATGGCCGGGCATCAAGTCGTGAAGCTGGGCATCGCTCACGTGCCGGAGGGGAGGCAGCCGTTTGCGTATCTGAGCGTGCGTGAGAACCTGTTGCTGGGCGCGTACAACCGGCCGCAGGCTGAGACTGGGCAGGCAATGGAACGGGTGTTCAAGTCGTTCCCGAGGCTTAAAGAACGGTTGAGCCAGACCGCGGGCACGCTCTCGGGCGGCGAGTTGCAGATGCTCGCGATGGGCCGGGGCCTGATGGCAAGGCCGAGACTGCTGATGCTCGACGAGCCTTCGATGGGCCTGTCGCCGATACTGGTGCGGGAGATATTCGACATC
>CAIVTL010000364.1 GCA_903908785.1 Caldifarciminota bacterium
CGTAGATCTTGTTCGTGACAGTGTTCACCACCACACCAAGGGGAACCGTGCCTGCGGCCACTATGGTCGTGTCGTTGGTCGCGCCGTCTATCACCGTCACATTGTCGCTGCCGTAGTTGGTGACGTAGACCTTGTTCGTGACCGGGTTCACGGCTACGCCACGGGGGTATGAGACTGCGGGCACCGTGGTTGTCGCGTTGGTCGCGCCGTCAATCACGGTCACCGTGCTGCTGTTGGAATTCGCCACGTAAATCCTGTTCGTGGCCGGGTTCACGGCCACCGCCCAGGGCCCTGTGCCTGCTGTCACGAGAGTCGTGTCGTTGGTAGTGCCGTCTATTACAGTCACGGTGGTGCCGCCGTTGTTCGCGACGTAGACCTTATTCGTGACCGGGTTCACCGCCACGCCGGCAGGGCTTGAGCCCGTGGGCACCGTGGTCGTGGAGTTGGTCTCGCCGTCGATAGCCGTCACGTTGTTGTCACCCTGGTTCGCAACGTATATCTTGTTCGTGACCGGGTTTGCCGCCGAGCCATAGGGGCCCGTGCCTGTGGTTACGGTGGTCGTGCCGTTGTGCGCGCCATCGATCACCGTCACGTTGTTGCCGCTCCAGTTGATGACGTAGGTCTTGTTCGTGACCGGGTTCACCGCCACGTAATAGGGCCCCGAGTCTGCAGGCACCAGGGTTGTGCTGTTGGTTGCGCCGTCGATGACCGTTACATTGTCGCTCATCACGTTCACGACGTAGATCTTGTTCGTGACCGGGTTAACCGCCACAGCATCGGGGTTTGTGCCTACGGCCACCGTAGTCGTGCCGTTGGTCGCGCCATCGATCACGGTCACGTTATTGCCCCAGTTGTTCGCGACGTAGATTCTATTGGTCACGGTGTTTACCGCCATGGCGCAGGGGCCGCCGCCCGCGGCCACCTTAGTCGTTTCGTTGGTCGCCCCGTCAATCACCGTCACGCCGTTTTCATTCGCGACGTAGACCTTGTTCGTGACCGGGTTCGCCACCACGGCAACGGGCTGCGAGCCGGTGGGCACCGTGACCGTACCGTTGGTCGCGCCGTCTATCACCGTCACGGTGTTGCTGAAGAAGTTCGCGACGTAGATCTTGTTCGTGACCGGGTTCACCGCCACGGCAGTGGGCCCTGAGTCTGCCCGCACGGTTGTCGTGTCGTTGGTTGCGCCGTCGATCACGGTCACATCACTGCCCCAACTATTCGCGACGTAGATTCTATTGGTCACCGTGTTGACCGCCATGGCCCAGGGGCCACCGCCTACGGCTACCGTGGTGGTGTCGTTGGTCGCACCGTCGATCACCGTCACGGTGTTGCTGCTGTCATTCACGACATAGATCTTGTTCGTGGCTGGGTTCACCGCCACGGCAAAGGGGCCACCGCCTACGGCCACCGTAGTCGTGTCGTTGGTCGCGCCGTCAATCACCGTCACATTGTCGGTACCCCAGTTCGCGACGTAGATCCTGTTCGTGACCGGGTTCACCGCCACGGCAGAAGGCTCCTTGCCTGCGGGCACGGTAGTCGTGACCCAATCCGCCGAAGCGGTGCCGGCGCATGCGGCGACCGCCAGGCAAATCGTCAGCATCCCGATTGAACTACTCTTCGCTGCTATCATCTATCACTCCTATCTTGCAGGTACGACCTTGGTAACGGCCGACGGCGCGCGGGCGAGGAGTGACCCGGCCGCGACCACGGCCAAGAGGAGAAGAGCCGCTGCTCCACTAGTACGACTATCATAGGCCGAAATCCGCCCCAGTCAAACTGCGGCCACGGCCGGGCGGCGGAGGGACGGGCAACATCGGGCGGAAGAGCAGGCCGCGCTGGACACGTATCTCACAGTCGCCCGAACTGTTATCGGCGATACGAATGACAACGCACACGGCGAGAGCCCCGGCCACGGTGCTTGCATCGAGATTCCGACCGGCCTTCCCATCTGAATCCTGAATACTGAGAAGCATACGCCGGACAATGGGATGGGAGTCACGTCGGGATTCACATTAGCGACGTAAACTACTTAAACTGCAGCGCCTTAGCTAACGCAGACCATAGCCATGAGAATTCCGCTAGTCATATAGATTTAGTACCTCCCTTACGCCGTCAGGTACATCCACCGGTACATGGTGCGATAGATGGATAGGTAGTAGCTGTCATAGTACCTGCGGATGTATCTCAGGACGTAGCCGCCCTAAGCCCTGGCCGCCTACCCCGGGGTCACCCCCGGGGCGGCCCGGGGGTAGCCCCCAGGCTACGCCCATGGATACGCTGTCAAGTACATGGGTAGGGCGCAGGTCAGGGTCTAGGATAGCTAGTACCGGGCCTAGTACCGCCCATAGTAGGGGAGGTAGTATTGTCAGGTATTCCTTCCAAGAGCGATGCCGTTTCCATGTCGGGTTGCGGGCAAGGCGACGATGATTGCCCGGATGAGGACGCTGATGCCGGCGCTGATGCTCACGCCCAGGCGAGGGCAGGTGCGCAGAGCATTCCGCTCTGCATGTTGCGCGGCGACGTCCGGTGCAAGACCGGCGGCGATGCGGGAGCGGCGCCGGAGAGCGTGCAGCAGTGCAAGCAGGACTGGAGGCCGGTTGTACTCCAGGGCAATGTGCGGTGCTGCGTCGAGGGTTCCCGAAGAAGTTAGGACTCAGTGGGGCTGTTGAAGAAACCGCCTCTTGTCCTTCTGAGCACAGCGAAGGATCTTCGCGATGATGATACTGCGAGAGTTAGGAGACCCTTCACTTCATTCAGGGTGACATGACGGGGGTTTTCAACAGCTCCTCAGTCGCCGTGCCGTGACACTACCCGCGACCCTGGACTGCCGCGGGCGCGTTTTGCCCGGCCCGGCGCGGCGTCGGTCGCGCCGCGCGGTCGCGGGAGAAACGACCGCCGTTTGCGCGGGGCCGGCGCGGGTGCCGCAAGTCGCACAATATCCGGCGGGCGGTTGACAAACGCGGGTTGCGGAATCGAGGTGACGCCCCGTCGGCGGCGGATGGATGGGCGCGGCCCGTCCGGGCCGCGCCCGTTTCGCGCGGTCACGCGGCCGGGTTTTATCGACCGAGTCGCGGTGCCACTTCGCGGGAAGTCGTCGGGTTGAACCGGGGTACGACTCACATCCGCGTCGCCGAAACCGGGTATTCGACCCCGGGATGCCCGAACTCCGCAATCGGGGGACCTGCATTTTACCCGCAGTGCTTTGTTGACAGGAATGTCCGGGAATGTAAGATGGAGGTAGTGCACCAGCCTTTCGGTTGCCACTGGGTCCTTCGCGCCGCGCGTTGCGTGGCGCATTGTGGCCGAATCTCCGTCCCCGTATCATTCGCAGTCGTCGTGGTTTCCGTGCCTGTGAGGCGCGGTCAGGGGTCGCTTCCCTTGACACCCGAAACCGAGAAACCTATAATACCAGCGCTATGAAAAAGGAGGAAGAATGCGTGTAAAGCACTATGCTTTTGCCGCAGCTTCAGTTGTTCTCTTGGTCCTGGTGCTTGCCTCACCGTCGCTGGCTGCCCAGGGCAATGCCAAGCCCTGTCTGAGCAATCCGATAATCACGCCGATGAAGGGAACGGCGAGAACCGTGTACGTCGCCACGGTCAAGTACAGTGACCCGGACGGTGACGCACCCGCCAGGGTGGAAGTGAATGTTGACAATGTCGCCTACCCGATGCGCCTCGTCGGCGGCCGTGCCGCCAACGGGACCTACCGGGCCCGGCTGACACTTCCTCCGGGCGAGCACTCGTACTTCTTCTACGCCGAGGACGTTCGGGGCGAGAGTGAGCGGTTCCCCCGCTACGGGGCAAGGACCGGTCCGTTCGTCGGCGCGACGAAGCCGATGAACCTGCTGCCGGTTTTGACCGACGGCGGCGTCTATTTCGACTATGGTTCGGACCGCAGCATCTACACCTACGTGGTCCACTACAAGGACCGCGACGGCTGCAAGCCGCCCCGCTGCGTAAAGGTGTTTGTCGACGGCGTCGGCCACGAGATGGCGCTCCATTCCGGCAGCCGCCTGAATGGCACCTATCACTATCAGACCATGCTGCCCGAGGGCCCGCACGCCTACTACTTCATGGCGATGGACGGCGACGGCGACTGCATGAGCCTTCCGGCGCAGGGCTTCATTCGCGGCCCGGAAGTCGTAGCCCAGCCGAACACGCCACCGTCGCTCATCGAGCAGCGGATTGAGCCGCCGACCGGCGGCACGGCCAGCCGCTACGCCTTCCTCGTGCACTACACCGACGTGGACGGCGACGACCCGCCTACCGCGCTCATCTACATCGACAATGTCCCGCACGCGATGACCCAGGTAAAAGGCGAGGACGGCAACGGCCTCTACTCGTACATCGGCCACCTGTTCCTCAGCAACATGCACAGCTACTACTTCTACTTCGAAGACGGCAAGGGCGGCACGTGCCGCTACCCGGAAGTGGGTATTTTCCACGGCCCGGTCGTCACCCGGTAGCCGGGACTGAATAGCTTAACGGAGGATTCTATGAATTGGAGAAAGACGACAGCGACCGCAATCCTGGCGCTGGTTGTGCTGGTCTGCATGACCGGTTGCCCTAAGAAGCCGCCGGCCAACCCGCTGGCGCCGACCGGCCCGGACTCGACCTGGACCGGCGTCACGACCGCTTTCCGGGTCACGACCACGGCCAAGTACGCCATCCGCTATGTCATGGACTGGTCGGACAAGATTGACACGGGCGACGTCAGCTACGCGTCCGCGGAAACCGCGACGGTAACCCACAGTTGGGGCACGGCCGGTACCTACGACATCAAGGTGCAGGCGATTCTCGACGCGGAACCGGCCAAGGCTTCGGAGTTTTCGCCGACCAAGGCCGTCAGAGTCATCTTGAACAACCCGCCGGTGATTGCCAACGTTGCCGCCCCGCCGGTCGCGGTGAAGGGCGTCGAGGCCTTCTTCACCATCCGCGGCAGCGACCCGGATGGCGACAGCCTCCGGGTTCTCGTGGACTGGGGCGGCGGCTCCCCGACGGATACCGGCTACTTCCTGAGCCCGTGCAGCGTCGAAGTCAGCCACACTTTCACCAAGTTGGAGACAGTCAATGTGGTTTTCCGGCTCCAGGATTGGAAAGGCACTCCGTCGGCGCCGGACACGGTCGTGGTGCCGGTCGGCACTGCCGGCGGCGTCGTCTGGTGGTGGATTAGCACTGACGTCAACAACGGGGACGTGCCGTTCATCACGTCGCCGGTCATCGCCAATGACGGCACCGACGAACGCGTGTATGCCGGCTGTGACGACTACAAGTTCTACTCCATCCGGACCAGCGACCGCAAGAGCGAGAAAACCGCAACCACCAAAGAGACCGAGTGCTTGTTCACCGGCCATCCCGGCCTCTGCGCTGCCACCAGTCACATCATCGTCGGCAGCGAAGAAGGCGAACTCTACGCCCTGAAACTCAACGGCCTGGGCAAGGCATGGCAGTGGCCGGATAGCGCCTCGGAGCGCGGGACCGGCCTCAATTGGGGTGCGCCGGCGTTCAACAACGACAAGATATACATCGGGCAGGAGGGCGGCGGCAGTAACCTGGGAGATAGCCTGTTCCTGTTCCAGGATATAGGCACGCAGGGCAACCGGATTACCGCCTATGGCGTCAATGCCGCGGTAAATGACGCGCCGATAATCGACGCGAGCGGCAACGTCATCTTCGCCAACGACTCCGGCTACCTCGTCAAGATAGACGGCAACCTCAACTCGCCAATCTGGCGCGCCCACCTGATTCCCAACGGCGACGTCCATGGACCGATACTCGGCGCCGACGGGACTATCTACTGCGCCGCGGACTCTCACATGTATGCGCTTGACCCGACGAACCCCATGCCGCCGAAGTGGATTGCCACCTTGGACGGCGAGGCATTCCGGCCGGTCATCGGCCAGTCGGCCATGTTCGTCGGCGCCGGCTTCGGCAAGGCGTATTCCATTAACCTGGCGACCGGCGGGAAGAACTGGGAGAAACTGCTCTCCCAGTCCAGCGGGTTCAGCACGAGCCCGGTTGTCGCCGCCAACGGCTACGTGTACTTCCAGGACGACGACGACGTACTCTACTGCCTGAACCAGGCCGACGGTACCACCATCTGGTACTGCAAATGCCCGGACTACCTGCCGCGCTCCGGCGGCGGCAACTCACACCGGCCGAGAAAGCTGGAGTTGTACGACTACCTCCCGAACCCGTCAATCTGTGCCAACGGCAACATCATCGTTGCCGGCGCTGACGCCTGCTACTGCGTGGCCGGCTATCCGGAAGGCCCGCTCGACGGCGCCGCCGCCTGGCCCAAGTGGCAGAAGAACCTTTCCAACACCGGCAAGTAACGAAAGGTCGTTCCAGACTTCGGCGGGCCCTCTTCGGAGGGCCCGCACCTTTCCCGCGGAGGCCGGCGCTGAACCACCAGGACCGGTGAGGGAAGTGCAAAGGACAAAGTGGAAAGGACAAAGCAAAGGGAAAGTATCAAGACCGAACCCGCCTCGGCCTTTCCACTTTGTCCTTTCCTTGTTGCTTTGTCCTTTGTCCTTACCACTTTGTCCTTTCCCTCAGGTTTCCCGCAGCAATTGACAGAGGCTGTTTCCAAGCTATCCTTGTCCCTTGCCGACAGGGTCGAAACCTGCTTCTAACAGTCGGGTTAACGACCTTCTGCGGCATGGCAATTCGATAGACACGGAGGAAACATGAGATTCAGGAGACTCCCCCCGGCTTTGCTCATCGCGCTGGCCGCGCTTCTGGTCGGCGCCTGCGGCAAGCCACCGCTCGTTCCCGGCCAGCCCAAGGGCCCATCCCAGTGGCTGCGCGACATCGCGACGGCCTGCACCACCTTTTCGACCGACCCGTCCGGCGCCCAGGTCTCGTACCAGTTCGACTGGGGCGACGGCAGCAAGTCGGCGTGGTCGCAGTTCACGGACGGCGGCGTGTCGTTCGCGGACACGCACTCCTACACCGAACTCGGCCCGTTCGACATCAAGGTCCGGGCCAAGAACAGCAAGAAGGCATCCAAACTGTCCGAACCGCTGAGTATCACCGTCACCCCGGGTGAGGGCAACGTCTCGTGGTCGGTCGCCTTCACCGACCCCGAGGACCCGGAAGACTCGTCGGACTTCAGCCTCTGCTCCTTTGCCCTGGGCGCGGACAACACCGCCTACGTCGCCTGCGACTACGGCGCTGTCATCGCGCGCAAGCAGTCCGGCAGCTCCTGGAAGTTCGTCCTGCCGGACTTCGATGCCTTCACCGCCGCGCCCGTGCTCGCCGACGACGGCGCCATCTTCATAGGCTGCTCGAATGACACCATCTACGTCCTCAACAGCGACGGCACGCCCAGGTATCGCGTCAACGTCGGCGGCGCGGTCTACGCCACCGGCGCGCTCGGGACTGACGGCACCGTCTACTTCCAGACCGAAGACTCGATGGTCGTCGGCATCAAGCCTGACGGGTCCCAGCTTGGGTCGTTCGTGACCGACGGCGGTAACTCGGCGCCGGTCATCGGCGTCGACGGCACGGTCTACGTCGCGAACCAGGACGGCACGGTCTACGCGCTTGCCCCGGACCTCAGCGTGTCCAAATGGACGTACAATCTCGGCTCCCCGGTCATCGCCCCGCCCGCGATTGACCCGAGCCGGAACACGCTCTACGTCGCGACCGACGCAGGCCAGCTCCAGACCTTCGACCTGAGCGGAGGCGCCGGTCAGTCATTCTCAGTCGGGGCCGAACCGTCGGGCCCGGTGGTCGGCCCGGACGGGATCATCTATGTCGGCGGCGGCGGCAGGCTGTCGGCAATCCGACCCGACGGCCAAAGGAAGTGGGAGTTTGCCCCGACCATGGCCGGCGTCGTCTCGACGCCCGCGGTCACGGTTGACGGCTACGTCTACGTACTGGTCGTGGGCGGCAAGAAGAAGCTCGCGCTCCAGACCGCAGATTCACTCTACGCGGTCAACCCGGACGGCACCCGGCGCTGGGCCTGCGGCCTCGGCGAAGGCACGTCCGACCCGTCCTCCTATCCGCTCTCCGCGCCCAAGGTTGACGCCAACGGCCTAATCTACGTCGGCGACGGCTACCGGGGGTGGTGCGTAGTCGGTGTCAGCGCCCCGGCCCAGTCCGCATGGCCGATGTACCAGCGCGACGCGGCGAACTCAGGCAGGGCAAGATAGACAGAAGCCAAATAGAGCAGAATTCAGAATGCAGAAACCAGAGTCCAGAATGGCCGGGCTGCCCTGCTTTCTGACTTCTGCATTCTGGCTTCTGAATTCTGAACTATCCTGATGTTTGCTCCTGTTCCCCGCCAGCCCGACCACCGGGAGATTGAGCCGCGCATCCTCGAATTCTGGCGCGCGGGCGACTACTTCCGGAAGCTGGTCGAGCGCAACCGCGGCAACGCGAAGTTCAAGTTCCTCGACGGCCCGATTACCGCCAACAACCCGATGGGCGTGCACCATGCTTGGGGCCGGACCTATAAGGACCTGTTCCAACGGTACCACGCCATGCTCGGCCACGACCAACGCTACCAGAACGGGTTCGACTGCCAGGGGCTCTGGGTCGAGGTCGAAGTTGAAAAGGAACTCGGCTTCAAGTCCAAGCGCGACATCGAGAAGTTCGGGATTGACCGGTTCGTCGAGAAGTGCAAGGAGCGGGTCCTCAAGTACTCGAAAATCCAGACCGAGCAGTCCATCCGTCTCGGCCAGTGGATGGACTGGGACAACTCGTACTTCACGATGTCCGATGAGAACAACTACGCCATCTGGCATTTCCTGAAGAAATGCCACGAACGCGGCCTCATCTACGAGGGCACGGACGTGATGCCGTGGTGCTCGCGCTGCGGCACCGCCATCTCGGACATGGAAATCGCGACCGAAGGCTACCGCGAACTCACGCACAAGGCGGTCTTCTTCCGTCTCCCGGTACTCGGGCGCGAGAACGAGTACCTGCTGGTCTGGACCACCACGCCATGGACGCTGACGTCGAACGTCGCGGCGGCGGTCCATCCCGAACTGGTCTACGTCCGCGCTGTGAAAGACGGCCGCACCTACATCCTTGCGCAGCCGCTCCTCTCCGTTCTCGGTGGGGGCGCGCAGGTGGTGGAGGAACTGAGAGGCGAGAAACTCGTCGGCCTGCGCTACCAGGGGCCGTTTGATGAACTCGGCCCCCAGCAGGGCGTGGAGCACCGCGTGATTCCATGGGACGAGGTGAGCGCGGGCGAAGGAACGGGCATCGTCCACATCGCCCCGGGCTGCGGCCGAGAGGACTTCCTGCTGGGCAAGGAACACGGGCTCGCCGTCATCGCGCCTTTGAACGAGGACGGCACTTTCACCGAGAGCTTTGAATGGCTGAAAGGCATGGACGCGCAGGCCGCGGCCCAGCCGGTATTCGACAGCCTCGAAAAGAAGGGCTTCCTGTTCAAGGTCGAAGACTACACGCACCGCTACCCGGTCTGCTGGCGCTGCGGCCAGGAACTCGTGTTCCGCCTGGTCGACGAGTGGTTCATCTCGATGGACTCGCTGCGCGAGGACATAATGGAGTCGGCAAAGCAGGTACGCTGGATTCCCGACTTCGGTCTGGCGCGGGAACTCGACTGGCTCGCAAATATGTCCGACTGGTGTATCTCCAAGAAGCGCTACTGGGGCCTGGCCCTGCCTATCTTCCGGTGCGAGTGTGGCTGGTTCGACGTCATCGGCTCGCATGAGGAACTCAAGTCCCGCGCCGCCTCCGGCTGGGACGGCTTCCGCGACCACTCTCCGCACCGGCCCTGGATAGACGAAGTCAAGGTCAAGTGCGGGAAGTGCGGCCAGCCGGTGTCCCGCATCAAAGACGTGGGCAACCCGTGGCTCGACGCCGGCATCGTACCTTTCTCGACCACGCACTACCTGACCGACTACTACAACTGGAAAGAATGGTTCCCGTTCGACTTCATCACCGAGTGCTTCCCCGGCCAGTTCCGCAACTGGTTCTACGCGATATTGGCGATGAGCACCGTACTGGAGAAGCGCGCCCCGTTTGCGACCCTGCTCGGGCACGCGCTGGTCAAGGACGAGAAGGGCCGGGACATGCACAAGTCCGCGGGCAACTCCCTCGATGCCCAGGAGGCAATCGAGAAGATGGGCGCGGACACGCTGCGCTGGATATTCATCGGCCACAACCCGGTCCTGAACCTCAACTTCGGATACGGCCTCGGCGAAGAGGTGCGGCGCAAATTCCTGACCCTCTGGAACGTCTACAGCTTCTTCGTGACCTACTCGAATATCGACAAGCTCGACCCGACGAAACTCGCGGTCAAACCCGAAGACCTGACCCGGCTCGACCGCTGGATGCTCTCGCGCCTCAATTCGCTGGTCCGGCTGGTGCGCGAGCGTCTCGAAAACTTCGACCCGCCGCCGGTGCCCCGCGCGGTCGAGGAGTTTATCGACGACCTGTCGGTCTGGTACGTGCGCCGCAGCCGGCGCCGGTTCTGGAAGTCGGGCTCGGACACGGACAAGCACGCGGCCTACCAGACGCTGTACACCTGCCTCACGACGCTCACGCGACTCCTCGCGCCGTTCATGCCGGTCCTCGCCGAGGAACTGTACCAGAATCTCACCCGCTCGGTTGACTCCGGCGCGCCGGAATCGGTCCACCTGAGCCGGTACCCGGAACCCGAAACCGGGCTGATTGACGAGGCGCTGGAGAAAGAAGTCAGGCTCGTTCGCTCGGCCGTCTCGCTGGGCCGGGCCGCGCGCGAGAAGTCAAAACTCAAGGTGCGCCAGCCGCTATCGGTTGCGCTCATCCGCCTGAACGAACCGGGCGAGAAGGACGCC
>CAIVTL010000365.1 GCA_903908785.1 Caldifarciminota bacterium
GGGAAGCACAAGACTCGGGCATGCAAGGTCTGCGACGAGCGTATAGGTGACAAGGTCGAAGGCCCGGTGGTGAGCATTCTTAAGTCGCATCGGATCGTTACGGGATTGACGTTCGGGCCCGCCTACTGCAGAGCCAAGATGAGTATCGGACACCTGACCGCCTCCGCTCACGTGTCGTTCGGGGACGGCGGGTTAGAGATCGAAATACCCAAGAGGGGCGCGTTCGACGGCCTACCCGCCCTGCTTGGAGTGGAAGTGCTCCACGATACGCCGGGACCGGTGCCCTTTCGTCACTGCCCACCAATCAAGCTGACATTGACATCATTCACGGCCGACCTCGCCGATCTCGCGAGGGTACTCGCACTCAAGATAGCGTACTACACAGCCTTCGAGCAGTACGGCTACAGCTATATCCTGAGGAAAGACCTCGACTGGGTTCGCTCGGTACTGCAGGACCCTCTGTCTAGAGGCGCTCCATGCGTGCACTCCGTGCAGCTCTGCAACAACCCGTTCGCGCCGGCTGGCGACTACCCCGTTACGTCCCTGTGCGAGGCCGAGACGGACAAGATGCGGGGTTTGCTCTGTGTCGCCGGATTCTGGAACGTAGGGTTCATGACGATGCTCCCGCCTCTGGAGAGCCCGAGTGATGACTGGCTTGGCGTCTGCGACCTAGGTCCATGGGACGGTGCACGCGCTACCTTCCCCAGCCATCTGATCGAGCGGCTGCGCGAGGCGGTCAAGAGCAATCATGGTGGTCGATGACGCCGAACCATTTCCGGTCCGGCATGACAAGATGGTCGAACTGGTGACGCGGATGATGAAATTGAAGAAGCGGCAGGCCCGCGCCCCGAAGAAGCAAAGCCCCAGCGCGAAGCAACTCCTCGACCAGAAGCTAGCCATCACGGACAAGCAGATAGACCAACTCGTGTACGAACTCTACGGATTGTCCGAAGACGAAATCCGAATCGTCGAAGGGAAGTGAATGCAGCTAAAGGGTAGGGATGTGGACAAGGTCGATGAAGAACTCCTCCTGAGTTTGGTCAAGGACGGGGCGACAGAGGATAGGCATCTTGACTTCAAGGAGAAGCTCGATCTCTCGACGGATGCCCAGAAGAAGGAGTTCCTCGCCGACGTCACGTCGTTCGCTAATGCTGCCGGTGGTGTACTCATCTACGGCATGAAGGAGACGGACAAGATTGCTGTCGAGCTCTCGGGTATCGAGTTGGGCCAGCCCGATAGCGTAGAAGCAAGGCTGAATAGCATCATCATGTCAGGTACTGACCCGCGAGTTCCCGGCTTCCAGGTCAGAGTCGTTCCCCTCGCCTCCAGACGCCACGCCATAGTCATAGGCGTCACGTCCAGCTGGATGGGACCGCACATGATTGCATTCCAGAGCAAGCAGAATACTCGATTCTACTCGCGGACATCCAACGGCAAGTATGCACTCGACGTGACGGAACTCAGGAACGCATTCCTACTGACCGAGTCCAAGGGGGAACACATCCAGCGGTTTCGGGATGGACGCCTGACCAAGATCGTTGCCAACGAAGGCCCGGTAAGGTTATCAGGTCCAGTCAGAAGTATCCTTCACGTCGTGCCGTTCTCTGCCACCGATCCGGCATTCAGAATAGACTTGGACAGCCTTCGCCCCGGAGGAAAGGTACGGGACTTGTACAGATTATCGTGGAGGAACTTCCGACCGAGTTTCGAGGGTTTCCTGTTCGTTGGCGGAGGGTCGCAAGCCGGGGTGGAACGCTACGTCCAGGTTTTCCGCAACGGGGCAATCGAGGCTGTCCGCTCAGACGAGAGCGTCGCCCCCTTCCCGCAATCAAACTTGCGCCAGGTCCCCATGGGGGTCTTTGAAGGCTACGCCCGTTCTGTGCTGATCGCTGCCATCGATACTTACCGGCAGCTCGGAGTTGAGCCACCCGCGTTCGTCACGTATGCACTCTGCGGCATCAGGGGGACGGTCGTCGCCACCCAGCGTTCCATGTGTGACGATGGTGCTCTCGTGCCACTGAACAGTGACATGCTTGTTGTACAAGAGCGGCTGCTTGAGTCGCTCGACGCCAACGTAGATGCTCTGCTACATCCGCTGTTTGACGAGATCTGGAATGCATCTGGATTCTCCGGCTCACCGAGATGGGATCACGACCACAAGTGGCTTGGAGACCGAGTCTGAGAAAGTCCGCGTGACAAGACCGACGAGCATGTGAGTCAGATGCTTAAGTTGCACAAGCAGTTGCCCAAGGCCAAGACGCCGCATGAGACGGGTCCCTGAGAGCCAGCCGGATGACGACACAACTGAGCTACGACGAATCGCGCCCGCAATTGCAGATGGTATGGCCGCATAATTCCGGGGACTCATAATGAAGATTCCGGATGGCAGCGCACTTGACACTCCCGGCGTGGCGTGATAAGATGGTCGAAATGATCGAGACGATGCTGAAGCTGCACAAGGACTTGCCCAAGGCCAAGACGCCGATGACAGCCGACAGCTTTCAGCTTACAGCCTGCAGCCTCGGTCTGGTGCGGTGCCGAAACACCCCGGAGCGGTCAGCCGTGAGCCGGCGGGAGGCGGCCAAGTAGAGAGCGGAGATAGGCATTTCAACAGAAGCCCGCAAGTGAGAGAGGACGGTTTTGAGATGAGAACCATGAGCGTTGTTTTTTTCGCACTGCTCTTCGCGTCCTTCGCCCACGCCCAGCAGAGGTGGACCAGGACCTACGGAGGAACGGAAGAAGATGAGGGCCGCTGCGTCCAGCAGACCCTGGACGGAGGCTACATCGTCGCCGGGCAGACCGCGTCCTTCGGGGCCGGCTACGATGATTTCTACCTCATCAAGACGAACGCAACCGGGGATACCCTCTGGGCCAGGACTTACGGAGGGAGCGTTAGAGATTGGGGCTGGTCTGTCCTGCAGACCCCGGACACCGGCTACATCATCGTGGGACAGACGTCCTCCTTCGGGGCAGGCGACAAGGACTACTACCTGGTCAAGACCGATGCCTCCGGGAGTGTCGTCTGGGCTAGGACCTACGGAGGAACCGGCCTGGATGAGGGCCGCTCCGTCCAGCAGACACTGGACGGGGGCTACATCCTCGCCGGATATACTACTTCCTTCGGGGCAGGCAGCTATGATTTCTATTTGGTCAAGACGACTGCCGGCGGCGATACCGTCTGGACCAGGACCTACGGAGGGAC
>CAIVTL010000366.1 GCA_903908785.1 Caldifarciminota bacterium
GCTGATGCTTAAGTTATATAATCTCTACTACGGAAGGACGCGGCCTGAATATATGAACCATGAAAATTGAGCCCAGCCTTGATAGATATTAACAGCAATGAAATTCACCTCTGGTTTGCCAGAGTTCCCGCTTTGTCAAAAAGCGCAGTCGAAGCATACACGAAGCTGTTATCAAAGGAAGAACAGTACCACTGCGAAACGTTACTCTTCGAGCGCCACAGGCACGAATATCTCACGACCCGGGCGTTGGTTCGAACAACGCTTTCCCAATATCTGCCTGTTAAGCCTGAAAAGTGGCAGCCCGCAATCGAGCGGGCATCCATCGTCCTGCGCGCGTCGCGGATGATGAAGCAGCGCCGGTTCGAGTTCGACGCGGCGATGATTCTGGAAGAGGGCAAGAACTGGCTGGAGGCCGACGCCGATTTTGCCGAGGCGGTGGACTTCCTCGATTTCTACGCCCGCGAGGCAATCCGCTATGACCAGCCGTGCGGCGTAACGCCATATCCGGGCGAGAGCCAGGAGGTGCGTTACATCCCGCTGGGCGTGGGCGTCGTGATTCCGCCGTGGAACTTCCCGTGCGCCATCATGGCCGGCATGACGACTGCGGCCGCGGTCACCGGCAATACGGTTGTGCTCAAGCCTTCGTCGGACGCGCCGCTGCTCGCGGCCCTGTTCATGGACGTGCTGGAGAAAGCCGGGATGCCGGCCGGCGTCGTGAACCTCTTGACCGGGCCGGGCGGCTCGGTCGGAGACTTCCTGGTCGAGCATCCGAAGACGCGGTTCATCTCGTTCACCGGTTCCAAGGAGGTCGGGCTGCGCATCATCGAGAAGGCGGCAAAGGTCGCGCCCGGGCAGATATGGATAAAGCGGGTGGTGGCCGAGATGGGCGGCAAGGACTGCATTATCGTTGACTCGGAAGCTGACGTTGACGAAGCGGTCGAAGGCACGGCGGTTGCCGCGTTCGGGTTCCAGGGCCAGAAGTGCTCGGCCTGCTCGCGCGCGATTGTGGACGCGAAGGTGTACGAGGAGTTCGTGGAGAAGCTGGCGGCGCGGGTGAAGAAGATAACCGTCGGGCCGACCGAGAAGCGCGAGAACTGGATGGGCGCGGTCATCAACCAGCGGGCGTTTGAGTCTCACCTGGCATACATCGAGGTCGGCAAGGCCGAGGGCCGATTGGTGTGCGGCGGAAAGAAAGCGGCCGGCGACGGGTATTTCATCCAGCCGACGGTGTTCGCCGACGTGAAGCGGAACGCGCGGCTTGCCCAGGAGGAAGTCTTCGGGCCGGTGCTCGCGGTCATCAAGGCGCGGAGCTTTTCGGACGCGCTCGACATCGCCAACGGCACCGTGTACGGCCTCACCGGCGCGGTCTTCACTCGCAACCGCGAGAAGATCCTGCGGGCCAAGCGAGAGTTTATGTGCGGGAACATGTACATCAACCGGAAGTGCACCGGCGCGCTGGTTGACGTGCAGCCGTTCGGCGGGTTCAACCTGTCCGGTACCGATTCCAAGGCAGGCGGCCGCGACTACCTGCTGCTATTCCTGCAAGCGAAGTCAATGACGGAACGGTTCTGATAGGGCCTATTGGACCTATGGGACCTATGGAGAACACAATGCCTAACAAGAAGCGCGTCATTATCGTCGGTGCGGCCGGGATGGACTACCACGTGTTCAACACGTACTTCCGGGACAACACGGAGTACGAAGTCGTGGGGTTCACCGCGGCCGCTGAACAGAATCTCGGCACGACCGGGGGCCTGAGAACTTATCCGCCGAGCCTTGCCGGGAAACTCTACCTCAAAGGAATCCCGACCTTCGTTGAGAAAGAACTGCCCGAGTTGATCAAGAAGCTCGAGGTCGAGGAAGTGGTTCTAGCCTATTCGGACGTGTCGCACGTCTACCTGATGAACCTCGCGTCCAAGGTGCTCACCGCCGGGGCAAACTGGCGACTCATCGCGCCCCGGTTCCTGCAAATCCAGGCGAAGAAGCCGATTGCTGCGGTCTGCGCGGTTCGGACCGGGTGCGGTAAGTCCCAGACCTCGCGCCGCGTCTACGAAATCATCAAGAACCACGGCTTGAAGGTCGTGGCGATACGCGAGCCGATGCCGTACGGCGACCTCGAGAAGCAGGTCTGGCAGCGGTTCGCAACCTACAAGGACCTCGACGACCAGCAGGCGACGATTGAGGAGCGTGAGGAGTACGAGCCGTACATCGATAACGGCATGGTCATCTATGCCGGGTGCGACTACGCGGAAATCCTCAAGCACGCCGAGGCCGAGGCCGACGTCATCGTCTGGGACGGCGGCAACAACGAAATCGCGTTCTACAAGCCGGACTGCCTGATTGTGCTGGTTGACCCGCTTCGGCCCGGACACGAACTGCGCTATCACCCGGGCGAGGTGAACCTGCGCTCAGCCGACGTCGTGGTCATTAACAAAGAGGACACGGCCAAGGCGACGGACATCGAGAAGGTGCGTGCGAACGTCAAGCTGGCGAACCCGGCCGCGGTTATCATCGACGCCGACTCACCGTGCGACGTGGCCGACCCGGCGGCAATCAAGGGCAAACGCGTGCTCGTGGTCGAGGACGGCCCGACCGTGACGCATGGCGGCATGGGCTACGGCGCGGGCAAGATTGCCGCGCAGCAGTTCGGGGCAAAGGAAATGGTTGACCCGCGGCCATTAGTGTCCGGCTCGCTGGCGAGGACCATGGAAGAGTTCAAGCACCTGCAGAAAGTGCTCCCGGCAATGGGCTACTCAGCCGAGCAGCTCAAGGAACTCGAAGACGCAATCAACAAAGCCGACTGCGACATCGTGCTGTCGGGCACGCCGATTGACCTGACGCGCATCATCAAGGCCAACAAGCCCATCGTGCGCGTGAACTACCGGCTGCGGGAAAAGTCCAAGCCGGACCTCGAAGCGGTCCTGACCGACATGCTGAGACGCAAAGGGGTCTTAAAGTAGCCTGCTCCCTCTCCTTTGACGGGAGAGGGCAGGGGTGAGGGTGTTTTGATGACTACTGGCGCCGGCGGTGATACCATTGCCGGCGCCAGCCGCTACTGGCGCATCACGGTGACCGTGCTCGCGTGGCTCACCATCATCCAGGCGGGAATCGGGTTTGTCGGCGGCCTGCTCTCGATACCGCTCGCCGCCGCGTTCCGCCCCGAAAGTCTTGTCCAACAGCTTGGGCCGATGTATGGCGGCACAGACTTCTCGGCGATTGACGCCCTGTTTGGCCAGCTTCGGCTGTTCAACTTCATCCAGGTCGGGGCCAACTGCGTTATCTGCGCCGGGGCAATCGGGCTGCTCCTGCGGAAGAAGTGGGGCTGGTACCTGACCGTTGTGCTCAACCTCGTTCAGGCGGTCGCGTCGGTCGTGCTCGGCCAGCCGTTGCTTCAGAAAGTCCTGACCGTACTCGACCCGACGCAGGCCGACCGTCTCAGCTACGTCATGGCCATCCTGATTGCGTTGATTCCCATGTCCATCATCGCCTTCCTGCTCTCCAAATCGGTCATCAGCCAGTTCGAGAAACGGACTATTGACACGGCTGTGAATCAGCATTAGGATTGGTCTATGGCAACGACTGTCCGCGACGCGGAGGTGGAGGAATACGCCCACCAGCTTGAGGTAGAGGTCGCCGGTCTCGACGGCCTGAAAGCGATTGAAGACTGGTACAGGAGGCGGAGTTACGAGATCTGGGTTTCTTACCACCGTGAAGTTCTACGCCTGACCGAAGCCGGCGTCAGCGTTACCGCGAAGATGCGCGATGACGTGGCGCTTCGGACCGGGGCGACCGCGAAGAGCCACGAACTGCTGCGGTTCTACGAACGCGCGACGGGCGAATTCATGGCCGGTGTCGCCGACAACCTGACCACGTCCGGGTCGCCGGCGCAAAGAGAAATCATCGAGCGGTTCGACACAGCGTGGCGGGAACTGGCGAACCGGTAGCGGGCTGGCTCGTCCGCGTTGTCCGGCTCCACGACGACATCATTGAACGGTACGGCGGCGCGAAAGGGCTGACGGACGTGCGGCTGCTTGAGGCCGCACTGCAGCGTCCATTCATCGGCCTGGCCGACGGAACCGAGTTCTTCCCGACCGACATCGAGAAGGCCGCCGCTCTGCTTGAGGGCCTTATCGCGTTCCACGCATTCATGGACGGGAACAAGCGAACCGCGACCATCTTCACCTTCGAGTTCCTTAGAGAGCAGGGCTACATATTGCACCCTGACCCAAGCGAGATTCCCGACGTGGTGGTCAGGATAGCCACACACGACATGAGCCTTGCGGACGTACGTCGCTGGCTCACGCACATCACGTCGCGATAGACCACGGCCCACAGTCGTCTTCCGGCCACGCCCAAGTCTGAGAGGACTGGAAGAAACGCTCGGTATGCCGACATGTGGAACCTCGGCGCCGCGAGTCCGGCGCTCCTTGCCTATCCTCAGCCAGTCTGAGCGCGGGCCAGCCCGAAGGCGAAGCCGCCAAGCAAAGTTAGTCCTTTACAGACTAGTAGTTAGTCGTTAAACTACTAACGTGAAGTTCGACTCGACGCGCCTTGATGAACTGCTGTCTGCGCTTGACCGCCTGATTGCCATTGGCGGCGACGCCAAGACAGCCTGAAGGATTTCCTGCGCACGCATGGCCACAGCGATGTCGCCGAAGAGATTTAGAGCCGAACTTCGCGAGCGGCTGCTGGAGCTGCACTGGCGGCAGTGGTGCGCGCTAGGCGTTGCTTGTCAGGTCGAACCCGAGAAGCACTGGGTAGTGGACCTCGAGGCGCTGGTCGCTTCGACGCTTGCGCTCGGACGCGAGGACATGCGGCTGTCGAAATTGGCCCGCGAGTGGCTGGTGCTGAACCGGGAATGGGTGAGCACTCCGCGGCTGAGGCGCATCGGTCAGGCGTTTGCGCCCGCCGATGACTCGGTGGCGTCGGGTACTGAGCCGGTCGCGCGGGGCCGGGCGAAGGCCACGAGGCCGGTCGTGACTCAGCCGGTGCTGTTGCAGCTCCAGCTTCGGGCCCTGTTCGGCATGGATGTCCGCGCCGATGTCTTCGGCTACCTGTTGTTCAACAAGGACGGCAATTCGTCTTCAATCGCGCGAGCGCTGTACGTGGACCAGAAGCGCGTCTACAACGTTCTTGAACGGTGGAACACCGCCGGCGTTGTCCGGCGAGCGCCCGGTGGGTACTCACTCGTGCCGGACGCGGTTCCGGCTGCGGTGGCGCAGGCACGCGACGAGACAGAATGGGTCAACTGGGCGGCCACGCACACGGCGCTTGACCGGCTGCATAAGTTGCTGGCGAAGGTCGCATCCGATGACCCATACGTGTTATCATCGTTGTTCCGCGACGTTCGGGCCGAACTTGAGCCGGCGGCGGCGGCGGTCGGAATCCATGTGGCGTCTGCGGACCGCCATCCTGGCGCAGCCTACTTTGTCCCGTTCGTCGATGGAGTCTTGGCCTGGCTCGGGCGGCTTCTCGGTCGTCGCGAGTAGCCCCGAACGAGGGACATGACCGAAACCGGCTCGGCGGTTTCGGATTGTGTCCCAAGCGGGCTAGGCTATCAGCAGGACTTTGGCGCCGCGAATCTTCCGTTCTTTCAGTTCGAGCAGTGCCTGGTTCGCGTCTTCAAGCGCGTATTCCTGCACTTCGGGTTTGATTGGAATCCGGGCTGCCAGTTCGAGGAACTCGGCCACGTCACGGCGCGTGACATTGGCCACGGTTTTGATTTCCTTTTCCATCCACAGGTGCTTCGCGTAGTCCAGTCCAAGGA
>CAIVTL010000367.1 GCA_903908785.1 Caldifarciminota bacterium
GAGACCGAAGTCCGGCAGATTGACTGCGCGGTCGGCGTGCTGCCCCGGGCGCACGGTTCGGCCCTGTTCACCCGCGGCCAGACTCAGTCGCTCGCCGCGACCACGCTTGGCACCAGGCAGGACGAGCAGGTGATAGACGACGTCGAACTGGAAGTGGAGGAGCGGAAGTCCTACATGCTCCACTATAACTTCCCGCCGTTCTCGGTCGGCGAGGTCAAGTTCCTGCGCGGCCCGGGCCGCCGGGAAATCGGCCACGGCGACCTGGCCGAGCGCGGGCTCGAAGCGGTCATCCCGAAGGATGAGGACTTCCCGTACACGGTGCGGATTGTCTCGGACATCCTTGAGTCGAACGGAAGTTCGTCGATGGCGTCGGTGTGCGCCGGCTCGCTCTCCCTGATGGACGCAGGCGTGCCGATCAAGGCAGCGGTCGCCGGTATGGCGATGGGCCTGATTACCGACGGTGACATCAGCAAGGGCGCGAAGTACCGCATCGTCACCGACATCATGGGCGACGAGGACCACTACGGCTACATGGACTTCAAGATCGTGGGTACCCGCAAGGGGATTACCGCGATTCAGCTCGACCTGAAGCTGCCGGGCGTGCCCTACTCGGTGCTCGCGGAGGGCATTCGCCGGGCCACGACCGCGCGGCTCGGGGTGCTGGATATCATGGACCGGACGCTCGAAAAGCCGCGGGCTGACCTTTCCAAGTACGCGCCGCGCATCGTCTCCATCGTGATTGACAAGGAGAAGATCGGTACGGTCATCGGGCCCGGCGGCAAGATGATCCGGAGAATCACCGAGGAGACTGGCGCGACTATCGACATCGAGGACGACGGCACGGTGACGATCGCCTCCAACAAGGTCGACTCGCTCAATGCGGCGAAGAAGTGGGTCGAGTCGCTCGTGGAGGAGGCCGAGGTCGGCAAGCTCTACGAGGGCACGGTGACCCGCCTGATGAACTTCGGCGCGTTCGTCGAGGTGCTGCCCGGCAAGGAAGGGCTGGTTCATATCTCCCAGCTCGGGCCGGAGCGGTACAACCGGGTCGAGGACGCGGTAAAAGAGGGCGACAAGGTATGGGTCAAGGTCGTGGAGATTGACGACATGGGTCGCCTTAACCTGTCGCGGCGTAAGGCGATGGAAGAGCGCGGCGAGATACCGGCGTCCGACGACTCTGGTATCGCCGCCCGGCCGCCGCGGCGCGGCGGGCCGCCGTTCCGTGGCGGTGGCGACCGGCGCGGGCCGAGGCGCTAAGCCGAACAAGCTGAGGACGGACAGGGGTCGAACTGCACCAGGCGCTTCGACTCCTGTCTTCCGTTTACAGAAAGAAGCGTGAGAGTGCAGGACAAGAGTGCAAGTGATGGAATACAAGTAACGACGCTGCCGTCCGGGTTGGTCGTGATTTCCGAGCGGCTGCCGCACATCCGGTCGGTGGCGCTGGGCGTGAGTTTCCTGACCGGCGGCCGCGACGACCCGCCGGGCAAGGGTGGCATCGCCCACATGATTGAGCACATGGTGTTCCGCGGCACGCCGGACAAGGATGTGATTGCCATCAACATCGCGGCGGAGTCGCACGGCGCCGAGCTGAACGCCTTCACCGACAAGGAAACAACCTGTTTCTACGGTCGTTTTCCCGGCGACCAGTTCGGGCCGGTGACCGCATTGATGGCCGAAACCGTGAGCGGGCCGGCGTTCCGGGCCGAAGAACTGGTCAAAGAGAAGGAAGTGGTCTCGGAGGAAATCCGTACCAGCCAGGAAGACCCGGACTCGCTGGCGCTGAACCTGCTGTTCCGCGCGCTCTACGGCGACCATGAAATGGGCCGGCCGATTATCGGCACGCTCGACTCGGTTACTGGCCTGAGCGATATTGACCTGCGCGGGTTCTATGAGAGTTCCTACGGTCCGGCCTGCGGCGTTGCGGTCGCAGTGGGCGACGTCGAGCATGAGCAACTGGTCGCGGCCCTGGCGTCGCTGCTTCGCGGCCGGGAGGCGTGCCGGCCGCCGAAGCGGACGACCGCCGCGAGCCAGCCGCCGCGGGTGCTGGCCGAGACAAAGAAGGAACTGTCCCAGGTCTACCTGTGCCTGGCCAAGCCGGCGCTGTTCTACGCCGACCCGAGGCGGCACGCGCTGGCCGTGATGAACATGGCGCTCGGGGGCGGGGTATCGTCAAGACTGTTTCAGCGCTTGCGCGAGCAGGAAGCTCTGGTATATTCGGTGGGCAGTTTTGCCGAGCAGTATTCGGATTCCGGGCTGCTCGGCGTCTACCTCGTCACCGACCACCGGAAGCTGGCGCGGTGCATGGCCGTGCTGCGCGAGGAGCTGGCGCGGCTGCGCCGGGACCGGCTGAGCGACGAGGAGTTCGAGCGGGCGCGGAACATGATCAAGAGCTCGGTGCTGCTGGCCCTGGAGAGCCCGAGCGCGCGGATGATGCGCCTGGGCCGGGCCTGGCAGTTGCTGGGCCGGGTGGTATCGGTTGACGAGACGGTTGAGGCGTACAACCGGCTGACACGCCCGGACGTGGAGCAACTGCTGGACGAGTTCCTGCCCGGGGATTTCGGATACTGCGGCGCGGTCGGGCCGCTGTCGGAAGACGCTGTACGCCAGACGCTTGACGCATAACGCGTCGGGCTCGGGGCATACGTGAGAGGAGTCGCAATGAACGAAGTCAGGCTTTCCAGTCGCGCGGTCGAGATGCCGGCCTCCCCGATTCGGAGGCTGGTGCCGTATGCGGACCGGGCGCGGGCGCGCGGCATCAAGGTCTATCACCTGAATATCGGCCAGCCGGACGTCGAAACGCCGGTCGAGATGATGGACGGGTATCGCAACGTCAATATCAAGGTCCTTTCCTACGGGCCGTCGCAGGGCCTGCCGGAGTACATCGCGGCGCTGGTCGAATACTACCGCGGGGTCGGCATCAACCTGAAGACGCCGGACGTCATCGTGACGACCGGCGGCAGCGAGGCCATTTCCTTTGCGCTGGACGCGGTGGCCGACGCCGGGGACGAGGTCATTGTGCCCGAACCGTTCTACACGAACTATGCCGGGTTCGCCGCCACCGCCTGCGTCAAGCTCGTGCCGGTCACGTGCCTGGCGGAGACCGGCTTCGCCCTGCCGCCGAAAGAGGAGTTCCGGAAGGTCATCACGAAGCAGACCCGGGCAATCATCTACTCAAGCCCGGGCAACCCGACCGGCGCGGTGTACACACAGGCGGAAATCGGAATGCTGGCGGAACTGGCGCTTGAGCACGGGCTGTACGTCATCGGTGACGAAGCCTACCGCGAGTTCATCTATGACGACGAGACCGAGCACGTGAGTGTCATGAACGTGCCGGGAATCGAGGACCGGGCGATAATGGTGGACAGCGTGTCCAAGCGCTACAGCGCGTGCGGGGCAAGGGTCGGGTGCGTGGTCAGCCGGAACGCGGCGCTGATGGCGGCGATTCTCAAGTTCGGCCAGGCCCGGCTGTGCCCGCCGACCGTTGACCAGTTGGCGGCGATGGCCGCGGTGAAGGTGCCGGACAGCTACTTCAAGGCGGTCAGGCGCGAGTACCAGTGCCGCCGGGACACGGTGTGCGCTGGAATCGCGAAGATACCGGGCGCGGTCTGCGTGAAGCCCCGCGGTGCGTTCTACGTCGTCGCCAAGCTGCCGATTCGCGACGGCCAGGAATTTGCCACCTTCATGCTGGAGAAGTTCAACCTCGACAACGAGACCGTGATGGTCGCGCCGGCAGACGGGTTCTACGCGACTCCCGGCAAGGGCAAGGACGAGGTCCGCATCGCCTACGTGCTGAACTGCCTCGATTTAGACCGGGCGATGAAGATACTGGCGGCGGGCGTCGAGGCGTACAACAACAGGAAATGACCGGTGAGAGAAGTGCAAAGGACAAAGTACAAAGGACAAAGAAAATGGGAAAGTATGAAGGCCGAACCTGACTTGGGCCTTCCACTTTGTCCTTTCCTCGTTGCTTTGTCCTTTGTCCTTACTACTTCGTCCTTCCTCATGGAGCTCGCTCCATGAGGATCTGCATGGTCACCGACAACTACTACCCGTACATCGGCGGTATTGCCGAGCACGTCTATTTCCTGGCAATCGAGCTGCGGAAGCGGGGCCACGTCGTAAAGGTGCTGACGGCGAGGGTCGGCGGACGGATGATGGAGTGTATGTCCGAAATGCCGGGAGAAGAACACGTGAAGCGAATCGGCGATGGACTGGTGGTCCGGACGAACAAGTCCTTTGCCCGGGTCACGGTCGCGTGGCAGCCCGTGGCAAAGATCCGGCGCTACTTTGAGGAGGAGCGTTTCGATATCATCCACGTGCACGGCTCGCTGGCCCCGACCCTGCCGATTGCGGCGATCCAGGCGTCGCGCGTGCTCAACGTCGTTACGTTCCACGCCGGGCACGACCAAAGCCTGGGCTACGCCTTGTTCCGCACCGAGCTCAGGCCATACTTCAACGCCGCGCACGGGCTGATCGCGGTGTCGGAGACGGCGCGGGTGTCTTGCGCCAAGTACTTCCCCGGGCCGTACCACATCATCCCGAACGGCATCGACCTGAACTTCTTCCGGCCCAACGCCGCGCGCGTGCCCGGCCTGGATGACGGCCGTCCGCGAATCCTGTTTGTCGGCCGGTTTGAGCCGCGCAAGGGCCTCAAACACCTGTTGACGGCGATGCCCGAAATCGTGAAGCACGTCCCGAATGTCGAATTGATAGTCGTGGGAACCGGCCTGCTTGGATACTCGTATAAGTCGTATCTAAGCAAGGAAGTGCAGGAGCACGTGCGCTGGGCCGGGCTGGTGCAGAACGAGGACCGGCCCAGATACTATGCCAGTTGCGACGTCTACTGCTCGCCGGCCACCGGACAGGAGAGCTTCGGGATCGTGCTGCTCGAAGCGATGGCGACCGGGAAGCCGGTCGTGGCGTCCGACATTGACGGCTATCGCACGGTGATGACCGACAACCGCGAAGGCCTGTTGGTCCCGCCCTGCGACCCGCCGGCCCTGGCCCGGGCGATTGTGAAGATCCTGCTCGACCGGGAGGCGGCGCGCCGTTTCGGGGAGAATGGGCTCAAACGGGCGCAGGAATTCTCCTGGCCGAAGCTGGCCGAACGGGTCGAGACGTACTACGAGGAAATGGCGCGTGAGTACCCGGTCCCGCGCTATGGCCGGAAAAGACACTGAGATGGATGCCGAAGAACGCCCGCGTCCGCCGGTTCCGCCCCAGGACCCGCTCGACCGGCAACCGGAAACCCTGAGCGCCGAATCGGGGATTGCCGAATCGGTTTCCGAGTCGCGGGCCCGGGGCAAGAACCAGATGCTGCCGGTGCTGAAGAACGCCGAGTTCCAGGTGTTCTCATGGTCGCAGGCGGTCTCGCTCTTCGGGGACAAGCTCGACTACATGGCGCTGCTGGCCATGATTGCCTTCTTCTCGGGTAAGTATGGATGGGAGAGCGCCCGCGCTATTTCCTACCTCTCGGTGATTGTCGCGATGCCGGTGGTCCTGTTCGGCCCGCTGGCCGGGATCCTCGTGGACCGGTGGGACCGGCGCAAGGTGATGATTGTCTGCGACTCGGCGCGGACGATCCTGGTGCTCGCGATACCGCTGGTGGCGCTGGCGACGTCGAATCTCATCCTGATTTACGCGGTCGCGTTCATGGTGTTCCTGTTCGGGCTCTTCTTCAACACGGCCCGCATGTCCATAATCCCGAATCTCGTAGGGAAGGATAACCTGCTCGGCGCCAACTCGTTCATGAGTTTCGTCGGGCGAGTCGCGACCTTCCTCGGTATGTTTGTCGGCGGGCTGATTGTCGACTGGAAGTGGTGGCAGCACCTCGGCATCAAGCCGACCTGGAGCGCGGGGTTCTACATTGATTCGTTCTCGTACCTCGTGTCGGTCGCGGCCCTGCTCATTATCTTCAAGCGGCTGGCGCACACGTGGCGGCCGGGCGGCCAGGCTCGGCGCGACGTGCCCGAGGTCAAGATGTTCATCACTCAGCAGGGGCGGATGATTCACGAGGTCCGGGAGGCGCTCAGCCTGGTGCGGGGTTCGCCGTCGGTGTTCTTTGTCTACTGCTCGGTCTTCATGCTCGTAATCCTGGGCGCGGCGGTGTTTGTACTATACATCCCGATTATCCAGGGCGCGAAGGATTTGGGGGTGGGGCTCGGACTCGGCACCAAGGGCGTCGGGTTTGTGGCGGCCATCGGCTCGGTCGGGCTGGTGCTCTCCTCAATGGGCTACGGGTTGATCGGGCACCGGCTGAAGAAGCACAAGGTGATGCTGGGTTCGTTCCTGGTGCTGGGGGTAGTGGCCGCGGGCCTGGCGATATCGAAGTCCTTCGCCCCGGTCGCACCGCTCGTCTTCATCGCCGGCCTCGCTATGTCGCCGGTGTTCATCGGCATGGACACGCTGCTGCACGAATCCGTGCCCGAGGCGGCACGCGGCCGGATCTTCTCGACCCGAGACTGGCTCCTGCACCTGGCCTTCGCGGTCTCGGCGCTCCTCATCGGCCAGTTGACCAACTTCTTCTCCACCCGCCGGCTGCTGTTCGCGGTCGGAATTCTGATTGCGGCGACGAGCATCACGGGGTTCTTTCTGACGCGGGGAAAGAAAGTAGGCTAGACGATGGTCGAGACCAGAATCGAGAAGATGGCGCAGACGATTGCGCGGTACAGCCTGGGCCTGAAGCCGGGCGAGCTGCTGGCGATCCTCACGTCGGTGCCCGGCCTGGCGCTGGCCAAGGAAGTGTACCGCGAGGCGCTGGCGCTCGGCGCGCTGCCGGTCGTCCGGACCCTGCTTCCCGAGTTTGACGAAGTGCTGTATCGGTGCGGCAGCGATGAGCAGGTGAAGTTCGTGCCGGAATACGAGAAGCAGGAGCTGGAGGCGCTTGGCGCGAGGCTGGTGATACGCGGCGACGAGAACGCGATGACACTCGCCGGCGTCGAGCCGGTGCGGCTGACCCTTGGGCGCCAGGCGCGCCGTCCGCTGCTCGAGCGGATGATGGCCCGCAAGGGTGCGGGAGAACTGAAGACCTGCCTGACTCAGTTTCCCACCAACGGCGGGGCTCAGGAGGCCGGGATGTCGCTCGCGGACTACGAGGAGTTCGTGTTCCGCGCCTGCTTCGCCGACCGGTCCGACCCGATTGCCGCCTGGCGTGAGCTCTCGAAGGAACAGCAGAAGTTCGTCGACTTTCTGAACGGCGTGAAGATACTGAAAGTCGAAGGTCCGGGTACTGATTTGGCGTTGTCGGTCGAGGGCCGGAAGTGGGTCAACTCGGACGGCAAGGCCAACTTCCCTTCCGGCGAAGTCTTTACCGGGCCGGTTGAGGATTCGGCGAGCGGCCGAATCCGGTTCGACGTGCCGACCGTGTTCTCGGGCAAGGCGGTCGAGGGTATCGAGCTTGAGTTCAAGGCGGGAAAAGTTGTGTCGGCCAATGCTGAGCGCGGCGGGGAGATGCTTGCGTCCGCGCTTGAGACCGACGCCGGCTCGCGGCTCCTCGGCGAGTTCGCGTTCGGCCTGAACTATGGCATTACCCGGGCGACAAAGAACATCCTGTTCGATGAGAAGATCGGCGGCACGATTCACCTGGCGGTTGGCGCGGGCTACCCGGAAACCGGCAGTGTGAACCGGTCGGCGATTCACTGGGACATGATCAAGGACATGAAGCAGGGGCGGGTGCACGCAGACGGGAAGCTCGTGTACGAAGGTGGAAGATTCACGGGCTGGAAGCCAATGACGAATTTCTAATTCCTAATGACTAATCAATGTCGGTAGAGAAGTACAAAGTGGAAAGTGGAAGTGTCAAAGTCAGACTTTGGACTTTCCCCTTTCCCCTTTGTCATTGGTCATTTACCCTGGAGGTGATTTGTGGCTGATTCAAGAGTCGAGAGTCTGGCAAAAGTCCTGGTTAACTACAGCCTTCACGTCACGGAGGGCGACTGGGTGAGAATCGAGGGGAGTGCGGTCGGGCAGGAGTTGATTCGGGCCGCATACATCGAGGTCCTGAAGGCCGGCGGCAATCCGATGACGCGGGTCGGTATGCCGCGAATCGCCCACGACTTCTACGCGCATGCGTCTCAGGACCAGCTCAAGTTCATCGCGCCGACCTCGCTGCTTGAGACCGACCAGCTCGACGCGAGCCTTTCCGTCTGGGCCGGCTGGAATTCGAAGGAACTTTCCGGCATTGACCCTAAGAAGATGGCCGTCTCCCAGGCCGCGCGCAAGGATTTGTTCGACCGGTATCTCAAGCGGATTGCCTCGGGCAGCCTGAAGTGGTGCGGCACGATGTTCCCGAACGACTCTTCGGCCCAGGATGCGGAGATGTCTTTGTCCGAATACGAGGATTTCGTGTACCGGGCCGGGAACCTGCATAAGAAGGACCCGGTCGCGGAGTGGCAGAAGGTGTCCAGGGCGCAGGCGAAACTCGTGGAGTTCCTCAATACAGTCCGGACAATACGAATCGTCGGGCCGGACACCGACCTCGCCTTCAACGTCGCGGGCCGGAAGTGGATAAACTGCGACGGACACGAGAACTTCCCGGACGGCGAAGTCTTCACCGGCCCGGTCGAGAACTCGGCCGAAGGCCGGATTCGCTACAGCTTCCCGGCGCTTTACGGCGGCCGCGAGGTCGAGAACGTGCGGCTCGCTTTCAAAGCCGGCAAAGTCGTCGAGGCCAGAGCGGACAAGGGCGAGGAGTTCCTGAATGCCATGCTCGATACCGACCCGGGTTCGCGGTTCGTCGGCGAACTCGCGTTCGGCACCAACTACTCAATCCAGCGGTTCACGAAGAACACGCTCTTCGACGAGAAGATCGGCGGGACGATGCACATCGCGGTCGGCGCTTCGCTGCCCGAGAGCGGGGGCAAGAACAAATCGGGGCTGCACTGGGACATGGTCTGCGATACGCGCAAGGGATTCACGGTCTACGGCGACGGGAAGCCGATAATGAAGGACGGGAAGCACAGCCGATTTCAGATTGCAGATTGAAGATTGCAGATTGGGGAGAGGAGGAGAACCATGAAGCACCAGCAGCAGTTTGATGAGATGAAGGAACTCGTGCTCGCGGCCAAGGGGCCGGAGGACGTGCAGGCGCGCGTGGTTATCAGCCTGCACAAGAGCTTCCCGCACTACCACTGGGTTGGTATCTACCGGC
>CAIVTL010000368.1 GCA_903908785.1 Caldifarciminota bacterium
CCGACGACACTGTCACTGAAATCATGGTGAATCGACCCGACCGGATATACGTTGAACGGGGCGGCCGGCTGGAGCTGACCAACGAACGGTTCCTCAACGAGAACCAGATAAACGCCGTGATTCAGCGGATAATCCAGCCGCTGGGCCGGCACGTGGATGAGAGCGTACCCTACGTCGACGCCCGGCTCGCCGACGGTTCGCGCGTGCACGTGATAATCCCGCCGCTGGCATTGAACGGTCCGAAACTGACGATTCGCAAGTTCTTCCGGAACAAACTGACGACTGACGACCTGCTCCGACTGGGCTCGCTCAGCCGGCAGATGGCGGAGTTCCTCGAAATGATGGTCAAGTGCCGGGCCAACATCCTGGTCTCGGGCGGGACCGGCAGCGGCAAGACTACCCTGCTCAATGTCATGTCCAATTTCATCCCCGACGACCAGCGGATTATCACTATCGAAGACGCCGCCGAACTGCACATCAACAAGGACCACGTCATCTCGCTTGAGTGCCGGTCCGCGAACGCCGAGGGCACCGGCGCCGTATCGATTCGCGAACTGGTCAGGAACTCATTGCGCATGCGGCCGGACCGAATCGTGGTCGGCGAGTGCCGCGGCGGTGAGGCGCTGGACATGTTGCAGGCGATGAACACCGGGCACGACGGCTCCCTGACCACGATTCACGCCAACTCGCCCCGGGACGCGCTGGCCCGGCTGGAAACCCTGGTGCTGATGGCCGGCGTGGAACTCCCGGCCCGGGCAATCCGGGAGCAGATAGCGTCCGGGATAAACATGGTGGTCCAGACCGCGCGCATGCCCGATGGCTCGCGCAAGATTACCGCTATCACCGAAGTCTCCGGAATCGGTGAGAACGGCGTCTTCATGACGCAGGAGGTATTCGTCTTCAAGCAGCAGGGGATTGACGCCGCGGGCCGGCTTATCGGCCAATACCAACCGACCGGCACGATACCCAGAATCGTAGAGCAAATGCGCGCCCGCGGGACCAAGGTCGCGATGGAGGTGTTCGCTGCTAATTAGCCTACTCTCTTACGCCGCGGTCTTCGGGGCCGTGGTTCTCGGCGCCGTGGTCGCGGTGCAGGCCGCGAGAAGCTACCGCCGCCGATTCATCATGCGGACCGAAGAGAAGGTGGAAGCACTCTACCTGAACGTTACGTCGGAACGGTTGTGGCTATATGGCATGATGGGCGCGGCCGGCGGTGCGCTGCTATTGGCCATAGTATCGGGTTTCAAACCGGTGTTGGTCGCGGTGGGCGCCATCTGTGGATTCATGGCTCCCCGCCTGTACGTGCACAGCATGGAGCAGCGGCGGCGACGGAAGTTCGATGCCCAACTGCTTGATGCCATTACCATGGTAGCCGGGGCAATGAAGGTCGGGATGAGCCTGCTGCAGGCCATGGAGCAGGTCACCCGGGAAATGGGCCCGCCAATCCGGCAGGAATTCGCCCACGCGCTGCAGGAGAACCGGGTGGGGAAACCAATCATCCAGGCCCTGCAAGACATGAAGAAGCGCATCGGTTCGGAAGACTTGAGCATCACCGTGAATGCAATCGGCATCGCGCAGGAAACCGGCGGAGTGCTGTCCGACGTGCTGCTGAAGATTACCGAGACGATTCGGGGACGGAACCGAATCCGAACCAAAATCGGCACGCTGACTGCCCAGGGACGGCTACAGGGAATTGTCATGAGCCTGCTGCCGTGGGGGCTGGCGGCCATACTGTTCGTGCTGGACCCTGGCCTGATGCGCCCCATGTTCACTACCTTGCCGGGCCAGCTCATGCTCGGCGTCATCTGCATTCTTGAGTTGGCGGGCTGGCTCGTAATTCGGCGGCTGGTTGCCGTTGACGTTTAGGAGTCTTATGTTAATTGCCGCATTGGCGCTCATCCTTGTCGCCACCGTTCTGGTCGTCGCCTGGTGGCTCTCCCGACGGTCCAAAGGAAAAGCTGCGAGAACCGAGCTGCGGGTTGAGAGTACCGGAAACCCGAAGCCCGAAGTTCGGTCACCCTCAGGGGAGAGTGACGGGCCTGCGCTCCTTCTAACTTTCCGGCCGCTGATCCGATATCTCGCCGCTTACAATAAGCTCCTGCCGCTGCCCGGAATCAGGGAACGGTATGCGCATCAAATCGAGCGGGCCGGCCTGCGGTTCGAACTGACGGCCGATGAGTTCATTGCCATCAAGGAAATCGTCGTGCTGGTCATGGCCGCTGTCGCGCTTCTGGTCTATTCTACCGTGATGCAGAACTGGATGATAGCAGCCGCCCTCGTTTTCGGCGGCTTCGTGTTGCCCGACCTTCGCCTGTCGTCGGCGGTGAAGAAGCGGGAGCAGAATTGCCTGCGGGCGCTGCCCGGGTTTCTTGACCTGCTCGCTCTCTCGGTAGAAGCCGGGATGGGATTTGATTCGGCGGTGCGCAAGCTGACCGAGGTGCTCGAACCCGGCCCCCTGATTGGGGTGTTCCAGTCATTCCTGAGAAACATGAACGTCGGCAAGCCGCGCGCCGAGGCGTTGAAAGAAGCCTCCCGGAGGCTGGACCTGCCGGACTTCACGGCCTTCGCCAACGGGGTAATCCAGGCGACGGAGACCGGGGCAAGCATGGGCCCGGTATTGAGAACGGAATCGGGCGAGATGTTGTTCCGCCGGTTCGAACGGGCCGAGAAGGCGGGATACGAACTGCCGGTGAAGATACTCTTTCCCCTGTTCGCTTTCGTCTTTCCGTCCACCTTCCTGATGATTCTCGGGCCGCTGTATTTCCAGTTTAAGGCGTCCGGCGCGGCAGGTGCATTCTAATGGCCCGAAGCCCGGCCCCTGACCGCGTCGTATCCGTCTATGGGGAACCGTCGCCGGTCGAGGAGACGACCGAGAAGAAGCGGCTGGCCAGAATTCGCCGGCTGATCGGCGCTGCCGTGCTTGCACTTCTCCTGTTCGTCGCGCTTGCCGTCCTCGCGCCGGGAGCGCTGAAGATACTCCTGCCGAAACCTCGTCCCTTATCCCTTGTCCCTCGTCCTTCGTCCCTCGCGTCAGCCCCGGTGGACACGGAACCGCTGCCCACGGTGCCGGTCGCCTGGGAGAAGCTTGACCTCGGCGCGATGCCCGCCGACGTCGCGCTGGACCTCACGTCGGGCAGGTACTACTACGACAAGCGCTTTCCCGGCAACTTCGGCCTGGCTATCGGCTCATGGAAGCAGGCGTTGGACCGCCTGGCAGCACCGGACCGGGACGGCGTGCAGCGGCTCATCGCCGCGGCCGAACTGGAACTCGCCGGCCAGTTCCGCGCTGACTCAGGGGATGCCATCGTATTGATCAAACAGGGCAAGCGGGGACTGGCAATAGTCCTGCTGGAAAAGATGCGGGCCGACTTTCCCGACGTCACGACCCCCCAGTACGCGTGGGCGTCAACAACGCTGTCCCGACTTCGCCGCTAAGGAAACATGCACACAGAATCGCGAGTCACCAATACGGGATTCCGGCTTTCTCTTCGCGCCTCTCGCCTCGCGCTTCTCGCCTCGTTTCTGCGCGACGAGACCGCCGCGACGGCCCTCGAGTATGTAATCGCCACACTCGTGGTTGCGCTTGCGGCCGTCACCGCCTCCCGGGCGATTGCCGGCGCGCTCATCGGCTATCTCCACCGCATCTACCTCGTGGTCACGCTACCGATACCCTGACGCACACGACCATTCTAGATTCTAGATTCCAGATTGAAGACTGCAGAAGTTCGGGACGTTCTGACTTCTGAATTCTCCGTTGTCCTGACATGCGCAGATTCCTGCTCCGAGCATTCCTTCCCAGCCCCGCGGTCATCGCGGCGATTGCCGCATTCGTCGCCACACTGGCCGGTCCCAATAACCCCGACACGCTCTGGCACCTGGCGGTCGGCAAGTGGATTCTCACCCACCACGCGATACCCGACATCAGCCGTTTCTACTACTCGGCGACTGCCGGCTTCGGCTACGACTACTCGTGGCTGTCTCAGGTAGTCCTGTTCGGTGCCTGGCATGTGCTCGGCGGAGCGGGCGTCGCAATCATGAACTCGGTCGTGGCCGGGTGCATCTTCTATCTCCTCTACAAGATGCTGGAACGGAACAGCGCGAACATCCTGGTGAACTTCGTCGGGCTCGGCCTTGCCCTGATGACGATTTCGGTCTACCTATCCGGCCGGCCGGTGATATTCACGGTCGCCTTCCTCGCTCTGGAAATCCTCATCCTCTCCGACTTCGTTCAGTCCTCCGCCTCTCGCCTCCCGCCTCTCGCTTCTCGCTTCTCGCCTCTCGCTTCTCATCTCGTCTGGCTGATTCCTCCGATAACGGCCCTGTGGGCCAACCTGCACCCGGGTTTCGTTATCGCCCCGTTCCTGATTCTGCTTTTCCTGCCCCTGGCCCGGAAAGCCCGCGACCGATGGACGCTGGTTGGATGCCTGGCCGTCACCGGGCTTGCCGTCCTTCTCAACCCGTACGGATGGAGAATATACCTGATGCCGCTGGAGATTGCCCGGTCGATGTCCGTGCTTCGCGGACTGTCGGAGTGGACCAGCGTCTCAGGCTGGGAGGCGGTGGTCTGGGGCAGTCTTGTCGCCCTGGTCGCCTGTGGCCTGTCGCTGCGGCGGCAACCGCCACCGGTGATACTGCTGGCCGCGCTGGCGGCCTTCGCGGCCGGACTGAGCAACCGCAACATGCCGCTGTTCGGAGTAGTCGCGGTATTCGTTCTCGGCCGAACCCTGCTGCCGGTTCTCGCGCCCGTGCTCGGACGGTCTTCCCTGCTCCGAAAGTTCGATGTGGAATACGATACCGCTGCCGATTGCCGGTCTCCAATTGTCAATCGTCAATCGTCAGTCGCCAATTCCGCCGGCGGCTGGTTCTGGGCAATCGCGATTCCCCTCCTCCTTATCGGCTCTCGCGTCTCGCCTCTTGCCGCTCGCCTCTTGCCGCTGAACCTTGACTTCAACTTCTCCCGCTACCCCACGGCCGCAGTCCGCTATATCGAGGAGCACAACCGGCCGGGAAATCTCTTTGTGCGCGAAACGTGGAGCGGCTATCTACTGTGGACAATGCCGGACCGGAAACTCTTCTATGACGCCAAGGGTGGCTTCAGCCGGGAAGCTGCCGAAGGACACTCCATGCTCATCAAACCCAAGACCGGCTGGCGGGACGTCGCCGACCGCTATGGCATTGCAACGTTTCTGCTGGAGCGCGGCAGCCCGCTCGCCGTTGTTCTCAGCGAAGCCGCCGGCTGGCGTCGGGAATACTCCGATTCGCTCGCGGAAGTCTTCGTACGCGTTCCTTAGGAAGAGTTACGAGTTACGAGTTGCGAGTTACGAGTTCGGAACTGGGGTTTAGAGTCTGGGGTTTAGAGTTTCGCCGCCTTCGGCGGATGGAGGAACGATGACAAGAACACTGGAATGGGAAGGTCACAAAATTGAGATGCGCATCTTCTTCACGCCGAGGTTGTTGATGCTGGCTACCGAGACGACCCTGACCGTGGACGGCAGGCTCGTGGCTCGAAAGGGCGGTTGGGGAATCACCGAACGGGCAGCCGGGTGGTTCAGCCACAAAGGGAGAGAAATCAAGTCCGAGTTGCAGGTCCGCGGCGGTCGGCGCGTCTTCACCAGGATACCGTACGTGCTCCGACTCAACGGGTTGCCGGTAAGCTCAGGCAAGCTCCGGCTCGAAAGACTTGCCCCCGCCATCATAGTGTGGCTCACCGTAGCCGGCCTGCTGGTCCTGCTGGCATTTGCTATCTGAGACAGAAGCACCAAATGAGGACAAACGCTAAACTCCAAACTCTAAACTCTAAACTCCAAGAGGAACGGATGAGGACAAACTCTAACCGCCAAAGCCGCCTGCGGCGGAAACTCCAAATCCCAAACCCGCAACTCGTAACCCGTAACTCGTAGCTTTCCTCTCGCCTCTCGTATCTAGTAACTTCCCACCTTGCGAGTCCGCCGAAATACTGTATAATCTAGAGGTTACATATCCTGCAAGGTAAGGAAGGGAGCAGCGTTTGGCAAGAATTCGGGGTATTGTGTGTCTGTGTCTCGGGGCGACCGTTTTCTGCCCCGGTTCCCTGATTGCATCTGAATTGAGTTTCGGCCCCAGTCCCGATATTGAACCACAGAGCACACAGAGAAATGGAGAGTACGGAGAGGAATCCCAACCTTCATCCGACTCTGTGCTCTCTGTGGACTCTGTGGTTAGTCCTGGCTCGGTTCTGAGTTTCGGCGCCGAGCTTGACGGCAACTCGCGCTACGTCTGGCGCGGGCTGGCGCTGAGCGACGGCCCGGTGCTCCAGCCGTCAGCCTGGGTGTCGCTCGCCGGCTTCACGCTTACGCCCTTCGCCAACTTCGCGTTCCGCGAGGACGACGCCCCGGCCGGGCTTAACGAGTTGGACTTCACTCTTGACTACAGCCGGGACATAAGACTAGAAGCGAGAGACGCGAGTCGAGAGGCGGGAGACGAATCCAATCTGACGGTGAATCCTTCATTCTCCGTTTACCTCTACCCGAACCAGGTTGATGCCCCGCCCACGGGTGAGCTGGCCCTGGCGCTCTCGTACCCGGTCGGGCCGGTCTCCGTCTTCACCGACCATTCGGTTGACCTGATAGCCACTCCCGGCGCGTACTTCGGCGACGCAGGACTGAGTTTTGAGACTGAACCCATTCCGAGCCTGACCGCGGAGGCGTCGGCGTACGCCGGCTGGGGCTCAGCGCGGTTCAACGACGCAAACCTCGACGTGAATCGCGCCGCCTTGGACGTGGCCGGGGCGGACCTCGCACTGACCTGGTCTGTGTGCGGGCTCTTCTACCTTCGTCCCCATGCCGGGCTGAGCGTATTGCTCGACCGCGAGTTGCGGGCCGCGGTCCCGAACCCGCTTCTCATTACCGGCGGGCTAGCCCTCGGCCGGGATTTCTAGCATGCCGAAAAGACAGTGGCCGGGATGGACGTCGGTCCAGACGCGGGTCACGGCGCTGATGCTCACGATGGCGCTGCTGGCCGTACTCGGGCTGGTCATGTCCCAATTGAGCGCGGCTCGCAGAACTGACGCCCAGTTGGCCGCCGACGCGGCGGAACACGGAAAACTACTGGACCACACACTCGAACTGGAGGGCAGTTCGCTCGCGGTGTTCGCCAAGGACTACTCGTACTGGGACGAGTTGGTGCAGTTCGTACAAACCGGGGACCGGGAGTGGGCGAGCGTGAACATTGATGATGGCAATCCTGTTTTTGCTGTTATTCAATAACCCGCTGATGTCGCAATACATTGCGTCAATTAAGGGGGACAAAGTTGAAGTGC
>CAIVTL010000369.1 GCA_903908785.1 Caldifarciminota bacterium
ATGGAATGGAATCCCGACCTTCACCCGACTCTGTGTTCTCTGTGGCCTCTGTGGTTGATCCTATCTCAGTTCTCGGGTCTTCTGTCGGCCTTGACTTGAGAGAGCGGCTGCAGATAATCGTTCCGGCGCGGCAGTTTCAGGCGGACACTAATCGTGTGTGTCCGGTCTGCCGCGCACGCTAGCCGCAACCCCGGACTGAGAGACCCCAAGGAGGACACCTATGCCGTTCGACACCGGTAATACCGGATTCATGATGCTCGCCACCAGCCTCGTTCTGTTGATGACGCCGGGGCTGGCGTTCTTCTACGGTGGCCTGGTCGGCCGCAAGAACGTGGTGGCAATCATGTTCCAGAGCTTCGCAGCCATGGGCCTGACAACAGCCCTGTGGTTCGTCTGCGGCTACTCGCTCTGCTTCAGCGGCGGTACCGGCGGAGTCATCGGCAACCTGAGTCTCGCCTTCCTGCGCGGCATCAGGCCGGACCAACTGCTCGAAGGGCCGACCCGGATACCGCTCTTCATTTTCATCGCCTACCAGATAGTATCGGCCCAGATTACCCCGGCGCTCATCACCGGCGCGTTCGCCAACCGGATGCGATTCGGAGCCTACCTGCTGTTTCTCACCCTGTGGCTGCTCCTGGTCTATTGCCCGGTCGTCCACATGGTCTGGGGCGGCGGGCTGCTCGCCAAGTGGGGCGTGCAGGACTTTGCCGGCGGCATCGTCGTCCACTGCATCGCCGGTTTCTCGGCGCTCGCCGCTGTCTTCTTTTTCGGCCCGCGCAAGGTCGGTGACAGCAAGCCCAGCTCGATCCCACTGGTGGCGGTCGGCAGCGGCCTGCTCTGGTTCGGCTGGTTCGGGTTCAACGCCGGCAACGCACTCGCTGCGGACCACATTGCGACACTGGCCTTCCTGAATACGGCCCTGGGTGGGGCAGTCGGCGCCTTTGTCTGGATTTTCACCAGTTGGCTGGTCGAGGGCAAGCCCAAGTTCGTCGGGTTCATGACCGGCTCGCTGGCCGGACTCGTCGTGGTCACGCCCCCGGGCGGGTTTATCAGCCCGCAGGTCGCGGTCATCATCGCCGTCGCGGCCAGCATCCTCTCCTATTTTGCCATTCGGTTCAAGAACCACATGCACTGGGATGACGCGCTGGACGTCTGGGGCGTACACGGCGTCTGCGGCATGTTCGGCATCATCTGCCTCGGCATCTTCGGCAGCAAGGCCGTGAATCCCGCGGCGACCGACGGTCTGTTATTCGGCGGCGGCGCGTTCTTCGTCAAGCAGCTCGTGGCGGTCGTCGGCGCAGCCATCTACGCCTTCCTGTTCACCTACGCCATGCTCTGGCTTATCAACAAGGTGACGCGCGTTCAGGCCACCCAGCATGAGGAAGAAATAGGATTGGACGAGTCCCTGCACGGCGAAACGGCCTACGTCTAGCCCAAAGCAGTAGCTCTATACAACGCGCAACCGGGGCGGGAGTACCGCCCCGGTTGTGGTGTCTGGACGCGCTATTTGACCAGTCGGAAACGGTAGGGAATGCTGATCCAGACCCTGACCGGCTGGTCCCGCTGCATGGCCGGGGTGAACCTTGCCTTCATTGCCGCTTTTACCGCTGCGGCGTCGAGCATCTGGTTCCCCGAGCTGGCGAGCACGCGGGCGTCCATGACCGAACCGTCGAGGTCGAGCAGAAGCTCGGCAGTTGTGGTACCCTCGATGCCGGCACTTCGCACCGCGTCGGGGTAGGTAGGCACCGGGATGTCCACAATCCTGGGCTTGACCTCGACCTTGCGGAACTCTACGGTGGCCACAACCGACGGCTTGCGCCAGCCGACCCCGGGCTGACCCTTGCCTGGGCCGCCAGTCGGGGGCTGGGCCAGCAGGCTCTCGAGCGAAACCGAGTTCGGGCTGATAACAAGCACGGGCCCGCCGGTGTTGGCATCCGACACGAATGCGTTCGGGTCGATCTTGCCCTGCCGGCTATCTGCCGGACCCGGGTTCGGCCCGACCGGGCTGGTGGGTTCAGCGGGCGGCAGCACTTTGAGGACGTCGGGCCGGTAGCTCGGGTCCACGGGAGCCGGGACGTCGTTTATATCATGGAAGGTGATGACCGCGGGGTCGCCTGGCAGTGGCGAGCTCGCCAAGTGCACCGGGCGTGACATGAAGAATGCGAAGGTGGCATGCAGGAGAACAGCCACCATCAGCATGACGCCGTAGGACCCGGCGCCACGTGCATCGCGCAGCCTGGGCAGCGCGAGAACGGGACTCAGCGCAGTCTGTTCGTACATCGTATCCTCCTTTGAGGCTTTCCTCAGTTACTAATCTTATCTGCCTCTCTCACCCTAATATACCACGTTCTTGGCAGGCTTATTCGCACGTCCGGCAACGGCAACCGCGAATCGCTGGCAGGCTCCCGTCTTCGCACGGGACGCAGACGCGTAACCCGCGCAAGAAAGCAGGTTAGCCTGCTTCTGGGCAGGTGCGAAAGCGGGCAGGAAAGGAGTGTCGGAGACGGAACGACCGCAGCCGGCCGGCTGCTATCGCTGGACGACCAGCTTCACGGCGCTGACGTGGCCGTCCGAACTGAGACGGGCGACGTAGACGCCCACGGGGAAGGACTTGAGGTCAAGTGCCAAGTACGAAGTGGAAATGACAAAGGACTCGACGAGGCAACCCTGAGCGTCGTATATGCGGAGGAACGTGGTCGAGTGGTCAAGTGGTCCAGTGGTCAAGTGGAGGACGGTGAAGGACCGACAGGGATTTGGTGAGGCCTGCAGCACGGGACGGGATTGAGCGGGTCTCCCCTCTTCGCTCACCGCGCCCGGGGTGAATTCGTCGGCGCCGATGTCCGGCGAGAGCGTGTCCCGGTCGTCAAGCTCGATGTCGAATGGGAACCCGGGAATCGAAACTCCCGAATCGCGGCAGGGCGAGGTTGAGGAAAGATGGAAGTTGTCGTCGGCCAGGAACAGCGGGTCGCGGGACAGGCTGTGCGCGTCGGGTGTCGAACCGTGGCCGCGCCAGCCCGGAAGCCCGCCAAAGACCGTATCCCCCACGCGGGCGATGGCGCCGCCGGGAGAGTACAGGTCGTTGTAGTCACTCTCGCCCGGCGCGAACGGGAACGTGCCGAAGATACGGTAACAGGCCGAGCTATCGAGACCCCGGTTCCAGATAATGTTGTCCCTGGCTTCGGCGCCGGTGACGTCGGACAGGAACGCACCCGCAATTCCCGCGCTGTCCGACCCGACTATCGTATTGTAGTAGAGTCGCGGCGACTGCGCGCCGTTCAAGACCACGCCCCTGCCGGTCCAGTTCCTGAGGCAACTGTTGGCCACGACGAGGCCGCGGCAGTTCTGGGCCGTGATGCCGTCCGCGGTCGTGCCCAGTATCGTCATCCGCGCCAGCGTGTCGTCGTTGCAGCTATCGCCCAGCACGACTGAGGTGGGAGCGGTACAAACCAGCGAGCAGGGCTGGACGCTCACGCCGCTGCTCAGATTGAACGCCATAGCGGCGTCCGCGGCGGTGCCGTGCACCCGCGCATGAGCGAACCGCGTGCGGGGCGAGCGGTTGATTGAGAACGCCGTGCCGTAGTTGCCGTACACCATCGCCCAGCGCGACCGGGTGTTGGGCGCGGAATCGAGCAGCACACCGATAGCGGTATCGCTGTCCACGTTCACGACCTGCAGGCTGTCGATGATACAGTTGGCCGAATGGTCGAGCACGAGCCCGCGAATCGGCCCGCTCTGGATGGTCAGGCGCATGAAGTAGCCGTCGTTGCAGCCAACCAGGCTGGCCGCCTTCTCCGAAGTCCCGGCAACCATCAGGGCGAGTGAGTTGATGGAATCGCAGGACTCGAAGTACACCGCCTGCTTGTGCGTGCCGTACATCAGGCAACTGTCAAAGTGGGCCGACACCGAGTTGACCACGTGCAGCCCATAGTCGGTCACGCCGTGGACCGCGCAGCCGGTCACGGAAACCCGCGGCGAGTTGGCAATCCGGAACCCGGTATCGCTCGCGGTCTTAATTCCAATCATCATCGTCGTGTTGTCGCTTCCGCCGGTGATGGACACGCCGGTGTTCACCGTACCTAGTATCGAGCACTTGCGGACCTCGGTGAACCAGCAGTCGCGGAAGTCGAGTCCGCGGCTTCCCGGCGTGCGCATCGCCCCCTGCACGCGCGAGGTATCAAGGTGGAAGTTCACGGCCCGCTCGACCCGGAGCCCGGTCTCGACCGAGTCGGAAACCATCCGGCAGGCCCAGACCAGCCCGGAATCCGAATCGACGAACCGGATGCAGGCGCTACCGGTGTCGCGCGCGCCCTGGAAACGCATGCCCTGCACGGTCACGTTGTGTGTATTCTCCACCGAGAAGGCGTAGCGCGCCCCGCCCGCGTCAATCGTTGCGCCCGTGGACTTGGGCAGGAACGTAATGGTGTAGTCACGGCTGCCCGCCACGTTCTCGAGCGCGACCGGCCCGGAGTAGATGAACTGGGTAATCGGGAATTCAACGTTGCCGCCGAGGCCGCGAGCGTTCAGGGCATTGGCCGCTTCCTGCACGGTCGCGAAGCTGTCCACGCCCGGGCCGCCGGGCCCGACCGGATAAGTCCCGCTCATCGGTTGGGCCTGCGCCGCAGCCGTGGCGAGCACGAGAGAGAGGACGAATGGGATGGCGGAGAGAGTCAGAACCGGACGCCTGCCCAGAATTGGGGTTCCACGCACAGGTAACATGATAGCACGGACGCACGCCGTCGCAAACCCTGCGGCAGGACGCTGACAGGCAACCGGCCACCCGAAGGCGGCCGGTTGCGGCTCAGGCCCGGCGCTGGTCGCCAGACCCGTAAGGAGGCGAGCCTATCGAACGAAGAGGAGAATCGCGACGTGAACTACTGCCCACACGCCGCCGGCCAGGATAAGCAGCAGTCTGGCGTAGCGACCCCAGTCTTTCATAGTTGCCGGCTGAGCATCCGGACCTAGTCCCTTCAGCCACTTGATGTCAGCGTAACGGATGAGGAGGAGCGCTGCGACGACAACCCAGAAAACGACGTCGATGAATGAGAAGGCCCGCTTCTGGATGATGATGACAGTCAGCATCACTAGAGTGAGGTTGCCAACCATTAACCAGATGATTCGTGCGGTTATGCTGAGACACCCAGACTGTTGGGCCTCGGGCGGTTTCGGGGATAAGTCCTGCCACGGATTGAGCATGGTCACCTCCGGAATAATGTCTGTTGCCAGACGTTGTCGCGTGACACGGCACGGAACCGCGTCCCGCGGTTTATTCCGGATGGCGGCCCGACCATCCGACCTGCCTGCGGCGGCTCGACTGACGTCCACCGCACCCTTCTGCGTCGCTCTGTCGCGCATGCTGATAAAGCAAGCCATGCCACGACCTTGCGCGCCGGCGGGTCTGACCCGCCATCAGATGGTAGTGGATTATCCCGTGAGAGTCAAGAACGGGGCGGCTGCCTGGAAACCTGAATAGAACCGTCAAGGACACCAAGTCCGGCGCGGACTAAGCGCGGATTTCGCAGATTCTGATTTCCCATCTAGGGTTTGGGATTTGGGGTTTGGTGCTTGGAGCTTCCCGCTCCGGTGCGGGCTCTAGGCTTTCGGCGAGCTGCCCGCTTCTGACTCGGAGCGGACGTAGACGACCCGGCGCGGGAAGGGGATTTCGGCGCCGGATGAGTCGAAGGCCTGTTTCAACCTCAGGCGCAACTGCTGCTCGACGTCCCACTGCCGGCCCGGCTTGACCTTGACCGCGACCCGGACCTGCACGCCGGCTTCGCCGAACTTGAGCAGCCCGGCAACCACGGGCGGCTCGATTGCATCGTCCGCGTTCTCCTTGTACCACTGCTCCGTGACTTCGCGCGCAAGGGCCATTCCCTTGTTCGCATCCTGCTCGTAGGCGAGGTCGAACGCGACAATCGCCCGCATGTGGCCCCGGCTCCGGTTGCCGAACCGGGTCAGCTCGCCATTGGGCACGACGTGCAGGGTGCCATCGAACGCCCGGACCTTGGAAACGCGCATTCCTACGACCTCGACCGCGCCCTCGATGTCGCCGACCGTAATGTAGTCGCCGACGCGGATGAGGTCTTCAAGCAGGAGAAAGAACCCGGATATGAAGTCGCGAATCAGGGTCTGCGCCCCGAACCCGACCGCAAGCCCCATTACGCCGGCGCCCGCCAGTATCGCCGTGTAGTTCACCCCGAACACGCGCAGTATCAGCACCAGGACGAAGAAGAAAATGACGTAGCCTATGATGCTGCGGACAACGTTGATGTAGGTGGCCGCGCGGCGGGCGCGGGCGGCCTTGAGCATGCGCCGGGTGATGGCGCGGACGAACAGGTGTAGCAGTATCGCGACGGCGACTATCAGGACGATGTCGATGAACCGGCTGAAACCGACGGCGAGCTTCTCCGGCGTGACCAGCTTGTTCCTGAGTTCGGCCAGAAGCTCGCGCCAGAACATGGTCTACCAGTTACCAGATACCAGTTTCCAGGTACCAGCTGCCAGTCCGGAAAGGAGTGCCGGTCGGTCCGTACACTGGGAACTGGTCACTGGACACTGGTCACTTTCTGGCTAGGCCTCAACCTCGATTGTGCCGACAGGGCCTGGCTCGACCGAGCCCACCACGGCCGCGAGGATGCCCGCGTCTTTGGCCCGGCGCTGGAACTCGGCAACTCGGTTCTCGGGCAACGACATGAACAACCCGCCCGAACTCTGCGACTCCCAGAGGA
>CAIVTL010000370.1 GCA_903908785.1 Caldifarciminota bacterium
AGCAGAAGCCCGGATTCAATCTTGCCGCCGGTAAGGCGGTAATGGAGGATGAAGTCCCGGTTGCCGCCGGCCTTCTCCGACGGGTCGAGCCGGACCGCGGCTTCATTCAGCCCGGCAAACGTGGTCTTGGTCTTGTGCGACGGGCAGGAAACATCCTGAATCGGCAGCCCGGCCGCGATGTTCACCGTGATTCCGAATTCGTAAGTGGGCGCCTCACCCTCGTGCGTATACGGGCTGGCAATCCACTTCTCCGACGCCGGTGACTCCGAAGCCGTCTTGTTGTTGTAGCGGGGCCCGACCACGGTCGGGTACGCAAACTCATACACGCCCTCGGTCGGCACCAGCAGCTCAGTGTAGGACATCTCAACCGTGATGTAGTCACCGGGCATGATGTTGGCGACGTTCATCTGGAACACGTTCGGCCGCTGCTGCTCGAGCAGCGACGCGGACTTGCCCTGCTGCTTGGCGACTTCGTACTCCTTCCGCGCCTGTTCCTTCTCTTTGATTCGGGCGACGATAACCCGGTCCCCGATTGTCATCTTCATCGCGTAGACCGCGGCCCGGGTCGAAGCCGGGAACGTGTAGACCGCCTCAATCGGCTTCTTACCGTCGTTCTTGTAGACCTGGGTCACCTTCACGTCGGCAATCACGCCGGCGATGTTCACTTCGGCCCCGGTCTTCAGGAGCGGCAGCCGGTCGGTTGAGGGGTCGTCGCTCCGCACGAAGAAATATGGAGACAGGGTCTTGTCCTGGTCCGGCATGTCGGCCGGTTGGGCCGCCGCGAATGCGACGTTAACAAGGCACAGCGCAAGCATGGCCTTCGGTGACAGGCTCATTGAGCACCTCCACTTCGACACATATTACCTCCCATCGGTGAACGGGCCCTTCTCCAGACCGCGACCCAATCATGCGAACGATCCTTCCGCGGCGCCCGCACGACGCCCTGAAGGTCGCTAACTATATATGCCGGCCCATTGGAATGCTCGTGGCGGATTGAAACCAGTGTCATCGCTCGGGTTCTCACAGGCATAATAGGATAGCGGTCGCACTAGTCAATGCAATCCGACAACCCTGTCGACCGACTAACCACAGATGGACACTGATAAACACGGGTGGTTCTCTCGGAGACATCTGCCCGGTTATCCGTGTTTATCGGTGGTTCATTCTGTCCGTTTCGTGGCTCCTTGTTCGGCTTCTGGGGACAAGCTATGGGAGGATAGACGAAGGTTGGGGAGGTCTGGCCTCCCCAACCTTGGGAATCGCTGCCCGGACACCGTCAGGGCTTGAAGTTAAAGGTCACTTTGACAGTCGCGTCGCTGCCCGTGGCGTTGGTGACCTTGAGCTTCTTCAGGAACTGGACGACCGCCTGCTCAAGGTTCGGCGTCAGCTCGTTCAGCGCGACCTTCACGTCGCGCACGAGCCCGTTCGCGCCGACGGTGAACTCGACGACCATCTTGCCGCGCAACCCGGGCTGCGACGACAGCTCCGACGAATACGCGCTCACCAGTTCGGCAATCTGCTTCTCTATCGGCTGCTTCACCGACTTCTCGGTCACGCCGCCCTGAATCTCGACCTTGCCGACCTTCACGGTCCCGGTCGGCTGGGGCGGAGGAGCCGGCAGGGCTTCAAGCTCGTCGGCCATCGCACGCGTCGAAGGTGCTGCGGACCGCATCATCATGCTCTTGCCCATGCCGAGGCCGCCGCCGGTGAATCCCGCCGCCGCACCGCCGCCGACCGCGTAGTCGGATACGCCCTGCGGCATCGGCAGCGCCTGCTCGACCACTTCCTGCTTGCCGCCCACGTTGCGGACCTTCTGGTCCACCGCGATGAACGAGGTGTATTGTGTAAGCAGGTTGTACTTGAGGCCGAGTTGGGTGACTTCCTTCACGCGGGCGCTGTCCTCAGCAAGGTTGTTGTAGTCGGCCAGCAACTGGATGCGCTGCCGCGCCCAGAGATAGCGGAGCGCCGAGTTGGCCGCGTTCGGCGGGAACTCGGCCACGCTCACGGTCTGGGAGAACTCGCCCTGCGCGCTCATGCCGGTGACCTTGATTGCACCCTTGTCCGAGCCGCGCCACTTGCCGGCGATGATAATCGGCCGCTCGGCCAGCACGTCCGGCACGTGCTCCGGCTCCACGTCGTACGCGTCGAACCCGGGAAAGCTGACCTTGATGTCGGTCAGCACCGGGCTCTGGATGTACTTGCGGAACTTCTCGGCCTGGGCCGCGGCCGCTTCCGGCTTCTCGATGATGAACGGCTCGCCCATGCCCACCCGCGCCATACCTTCCATAATGAAGCGGTTCACCCCGGAGCCGATACCGAAGGCGAAGAAGTTGGCATCGCCGAGACTCTTGCGAATCAGGTCGAACGCCTCGGTCTCGACCGTCACGTAGCCGTCGGTCGCAATCACGAAGCTGCGCGAAGTCCCCTTGGCCCGTGGCAGGGCAAGCGCCCGTTGCAGCGCGGGCAGCAGCTCGGTGCCGCCGCTGCCCTGCTCGTCG
>CAIVTL010000371.1 GCA_903908785.1 Caldifarciminota bacterium
AACGGCCCGTACTGGTTGCTTTGCCAGACCACCAGAAAGTTGACGTGGTTGAACGCCACTACCGGGTACAACTGCTGGCCCGTGGCAGCGCCGACTGCGACCCCGCCCGGGTTCTGGACTACCCCGGAGCTTGAGACACACGTGCCGCGAACATCCCATTCGGTCCGGTTGTCCTGCCACGCAACGAACCAGCACGTGTCGCCAGCAGCGACAACCGGAATTCCCTGCGCCCCTGCCGCGTTGCAGATGACAATACCAGTCGGGTCGAGCACTCGCCCGGAACGGGTAATTCGGGCACCGTAGATATCACTACTACTGCCCTGGTTCCTGAGGTCTTCCCATACGACGAGGAATACGGAGTCCAGGAACGCGACCGATGGCCAGTTCTGCGCACCCGCAGCCGTGCTGATGGCGATGCCTGCACGGTCAAGTATCTCGCCCGACGGAGTGACCCTGGCGGCGTAGATATCGGCATCGGTGCTTCCGCGAACGTCCTGCCACGCGGTAATGTAGTTCACACCGTCAAAGGCAACCGACGGACGGGACTGCGCTACGCGAAGCAGTGTGACGCCGGTGTCAATCGCGAACTCCCTGAAGTCGAGCCCCCCGCCCCGGGGCCTCCCGCTGTTGAGGGCGCCCTGCTGTCCGGGCGTGGGAGTTGCGAGAAGCAGAGCGAGAATCGTCAGTGCCGCATTCATGCGTGACGTCTACCTCGTTGTGACCAGCTTGGCAGTCCCAACGTGCCCCGGGGTTTCGATGCGGAGCAGGTAGCAGCCAGCGGTGACGCGCAACGGGAGGCTGAGTTGGTGCGCACCGCCGGGAAGTGACCCGTTGAAGAGGCGCGCAGCCATTCTGCCGGCGCAGTCAAACGCGGTTATCCTGACCTGTCCGGCGCGGTCCAGGTGCAGCCTCACGTTCACACTGCCGCCACGCAACAGGGCGGCGGTTGACATGGGCCAGTCAAATGGAAACGGTGATTCCGACACGCCGACGAGGTTGTAGCTGTCGAAGTAGACCTTGTTGCCACGGTACGTCACGTACGCCACGTAGCCGCCTATGCAGGCTTCGGAGAAGCCGACTTTGGCCCCGACCACGTCGCTGGCACGGTTCTCGTTGCGGCGCGCGCGGTCCTCCCAGACCGATGGCGTGCCCGGCCGAGTGAAAGCATAGACCAGGGTGTCCCAGTTCCCGGTCGGTTCGTGCATCGCCACAATCCCGCGAATCAGGTTGTCGTCGTATGACTGGCGCACGCACGGGAACCTTGCGTCCCAGGTTGTGCGCGCTTGGTTGGTTGGGGGCCACGCCGCGCAACTCCATGCCAGGCCGGCGGTCTTGGTCCAGCCGAAGTGCGGCGCGATTCTGCCGGCGGTGTCCTTGTGGCTGTACATCACCACGGCCGCCTGCAGCGATTCCGGAGTGTTGCGGTCGGCGGCAACGGACGGATTCCAGACCCGTCGGTCGCTGCTCGAATCCAGCCTCGCGATGACCGGCGTGGGGTTGGTCAGGTTCGCGGAATACCGTGCGACCGCTATATACGACGAATCACGGGCATTGGCAGCGACATACACGCACCCATCGCCGCCCGCGCAGAGCGCCGGCCGCTCGCAGCCGGCGAACGCAGTTCGGAAGTTACCCCATGTCTGGCCGGAGTCGCTTGAGCTCATCAGGTTGATGAGCCCGCCTTGGGTTTCCCAGGCAACGAAGAGGTGCTGGGGGGTCTCGATGTTGCGGTCTGCTGCCAGCCGCAGGATGGTATCTCCGCCCGGGGCAATCTTGACCCAGGTCTGGTTCAGCATGGGCGCGCGATGGCGGAGCAGCCAGGCGCCGCCGGACGCGCTTGAATCGCTGAAGACGAGGAAGTCGTAAACCCACGTACCTTCCGCGTCGTATCCGACCCGCAACTCATAGTCGCGTATCGGCCCGGTGAGAGTATCGGCCGGAATGAGATAGGCCAGAGACCAGGAGGCGCCGGCGTCCGTGGACTGCCATACATAGACAGTATCGAGTCCGCCGGTGTCGCGAGCCAGCACGCCGACGTAGATGTCGCCGTTAGTGTCGGCGTCGGTGACGAGCTTGGTGATTGACAGAGAATCGCTCGCGGCGCCCACGAGGGTGTCGTGTCCCCAGTCAGCCGGGTCGGCAGGGGCAAGGCAAACCGAGACGGCCAGCCAGAGGAGAACTGCTGCGGGCTGAAGTGCTGACCGCCGCGCTGTCATCCGGCACCTCTGCCGCAAGGCACCGCGGCTGCGAGCGATGCGCAGGCCGCGTTCCCGGCAGTCGGTCAGAACAGCAAGGGCGGACTCCTTCATGCGCAGACAGCATAAGTCCCGCAAGCAGGGAGTCAAGAGGCAACTTGCCCTGTCTTGTGCGCCAGTCGGGTGTTGTTTGACTCTCGGGCGCGCGGCGGGGCCGCGAGTTACGAGTTACGGGTTGCGAGTTGCGAGAGGCGAGAGGCGGGAGCGGAACGATGAGGGATGAATGATGGGTGATGAGCGCGAGGCCAACGACGAGTGCGGGCGGTGGTTTCTGTGCGGATTGGCGACTGCGCCCGCGCCAGCCTGCGGCCGGAGGCCCTCTGGGCATACCTTGCCGGGTGCTCGTGGCTAGAACTGACTCCGCAGTATGGACTTACAGGGTTGTGCACATGCCCCCGGGACGAACACGAGGACGAACCACGGAACGAACCCTACGCCATGGGGTAGGTCGTATCTCCCTACGTGTCCGATGCCGCGAAACGTGCCGTGATGGAGACCGGCTCTATGATGGAACGATGTACGACGAGCGATTTCGTGATGGCGACCGCGATGGAGTCCGCTGCAACGACTAAGTGATGAGAGATGAAGGAAACCACGTCCGGCGTCGCGAAGACCGCAACGATGACCGCCATGACCCGGACCGCGGGTCGGGCTATGAGCCGAATCATGGGTGGGCCGATGAGCGACACCGCGGGTGCGACCGCTGGTCGGGCCATGTGCGAATCCGCGGGTGAGGCTGCGACCTAAGTCCGGGGACGCGAGGGGTAGTTGAAGAAGCCGCCGCTTGTCATTCTGAGCGCAGCGAAGAATCTTCGCGATGATGATACTACGAGAGTTAGAAGACCCTTCACTTCGTTCAG
>CAIVTL010000372.1 GCA_903908785.1 Caldifarciminota bacterium
CAAGAGATGCTTCTGTTCTGTTCTGTTCTGGTCTGTTCTGCGTGGCATCCGCTTGCGCGTAGGACAGAGTTCTCCCGTAATACCAACTTCGTCAACCCGTCAGGTGAAGTAATCGGAGGCTGACTCCCAGCCTTCGCTGCTGCCTCGCACGCGAAGGCAGGGGGGGTCGCGAGAGGCGAAGCCTGTAGAGGAGTCAACAGAAGTTGCATGAAAAGGGGTTTGTTAAGATGAAGTTACTAGCTTACATAGGCCTGGCGGCGACAATGGCGCTGCTGGCTTCACCGGCTGTTGCCGAGCAGTCCTGGGACTGGCTCAGCTTGTCCGGCAACGGCACCAGCCCGAATCAGTCCCGTATGATTCAACTAAGCCCGGGTCAGACGACAAATGCACCCTGGGTTCATGGTGTCTGGGATGAAGTTCCGATATACAACGTCTGGTCGGAAGACGGAGGAGTGACCTGGAACGGTCCGGTGCCCATCCCGAATCCCGTGCTTAACTATCACCCGGCGCTCAATGTGCCAGTTGATGGTCATCCGTGGGTGTGCTATTGGGCGCAGACTGGCAGCACATGGAATGCGTTATTCCTCGGCGTGTGGCGCAACCACAGCGCCCCGCTCGATTGGTACATCTCCGCACCTATGGCGGGGCAAGACGGCGGCGGCAGTGGCGTGTCAGCTGTACTTAGCGCGACTGATGGCGGGCCGATGGTGTACGCCGTTACCACCGTCAACGCTCAGGACAACTCGTACTTGATGTTCTACGCCTTCGACACCCTGCCAGGACCACAACCGTACGCCTCGGCTGTGCTGGCAAGCACTTACCACTACCTGTACGACTTCCATCCGACGATAGACTACACGCCCGGCGACATCGTGCATATTGCTTATCAGATGCCAGACGGCCAGATTTGGTACAAGACATGGACAGCGCCGATCTCCCCCGGGCAAATCAGGCTGCATGTGCCCATACCATGGGCAGCTGCGGTACAAGTAACCCCGAATGGCATGCCTGGCCCCAACACGAACGCTTCGATTGATGCTGACGGGCAAACGGTCTACTGCTCGTGGCGGGGTCCGCATGACCAGAACGATGCCACTGGAGAGATCTGGCGGAGGTTCAGGTTCGTTTGGCAAACCCCACCCGTATGGTGGCCGCAAGCAACCGCCGAGGACCTCAGCAACTCGCCCGGGATCGAGTCTGACTACCCTCAGTGCGGCACGGGTACGACGACGACGTGGCAGGAAGAGTACGTATTGCCCACTAGTCACACCGAGGTCTATGCTGCGTTCCCCGGGTCCCCCCCAGTGAAGATCAGCTCGTCCCCGGGGTTCAACAACATGTGGCCGCAGAATGCAGTCCGGAACCCCGTACTGCCAGAGCCGTACGCGATAAACTGCTACACGCTCTGGACGCAACAGGACCTCCTGAACCAGTATCACCACCGCACCTACTACAAATTGTACAAATACATCCCGATGGCTGCGGGCGGATTGGAGTACCCAACGTATCTGAAGGCTGAACTTGGCGAGTCCCTGCCTTCGCCGTACTGTTTGGCCCGTACGGGCTATCGAACGTACGGGGAGATGCGGGTGGACTTTGGCGAGTCGCGACTCGTCTACGAATTGCCGTACCTGGACCCGTCGCACAGCTACGTCGCGGAGTGTATTCTGTTCAATGGAGAGCAGACCGCCATCACGCAACGAATCGAGGCCGGCGGGGTCTTGATGGGCCGAGTCACACTCAAGCCCGGGAGCTGTGATACGCTCCGCGTGACCCTCCCGCGCGCGGCGTACAGGGACACACGGGCCAGGGTTGAGGTCGTAAGGGAATCGGGCCCGTTCGCATGCTTGGCCAATACGGTGAAGGTTTATGAGAGGTTCGACAGCCGGGGTGGCGACGGTGCCCAAGCGGGCCCCGCCGAACTCGGACGGCTGGACATCTCGGTCACGCCGAACCCGTTCTCTTCACGATGCGTCCTCAAGTGCGGAGCCGGGCTGCCGGCTGGAGCAACGGCCCGAGTCTACGATGCGAACGGCTGCCTCGTACGCAACCTGGCAGTGCATCGAGAGGCGACCGGAGGCAGCTTCGTGTCGTGGGATGGCGCGGACGAAGCGGGGTGGCAGGTCCCCTCAGGCGTGTTCTACTGCCGCATCGGCACAGATGGGCACGCGGTCTCGGCTAAGGTCGTAAGACGCTAGGCCCGGTTTTGAAGCGGGCAGGAGTTTCCCTCCTGCCCGCTCTGGTCGTCACGTTCTTCATTCAGCCGTTTGCACGGGCAGGCGGTTCAGTCTTGCGGCTGAAGCCGGTTCTGTACTTGAGCCCGTCAGCCCAGTCGTGCGGTGCAAACGACTACATCCCGATTCACGACGTGGATGGCGACGGACTTCTCGAGATGGCCTATCGAACCGGTAGGGCTGATAGCATGGGAACGAATCCCCAACGGCTGGAGATAGGACGATTCCTGCCGTTCAACCGCTGGATGCTGCTCTGGGCCGACACGTGCGAGTACCCGCCCCTGCCGGGCGTCAACCGCGCGTACTTCGTTCCGGGCGCCATCGGTGACCCTGACGACGATGGACTAACTGATATCGTAGGCGAGAACTGGGTCTTCGAGAGCACAGCGACGCCGACAATCCTCTGTAACCTCGAGCAACGCAGCACGGCGGCCCTACCTGACAGCATGACATGGAGCTACACCCTTTGCCAGTATTCTGTGGCCGCACTCGCCGTACTTGCCGGCACCCTCGACCCGGACAGCCTGTCTGACATCTTGGATGATGGCGACGGCGGTACGATAATCGTCGAGAACCGTGGAAACGACCGGTACGCGCTCTCGTGGACCGCCCCCGGTCTGCTGTCGGGCACGTTCGCGGTGGGGGACTTCGACCTTGACGGTAAGCCGGAATTTGCCGGATGTTACGAAGCATATGTGTCTGTTTGGAAGTCGAACGGTGACAACCAATACCAACAGGTCTTCCTGGACCAAACTGGTCTTGCTAATGGAGGCCCGGATTGCTTCTTCGGTCGGGACGTCAATAGGAACGGCAGACCTGAATTCTACATCTCCTTCGCTCGCTACATCTCGAACAACGACTGGATGTGCTACCTGCTTGCGTGGGAGGCGGACGGCGAGACCTATACACGGGTAGTAGTTGATTCCGGGTTTGTGCACAACGGCAGCCCGCTGGGACGGAGCATGTGCGCGGACATAGACGGTGACGGTATTGATGAAGTCATCTGGGCGACTGCCACAGGCCTCTCGATCTACAGAGCCGGACCAGGCGGAAGCTTCGCGCGCGTGGGCGGCTGGACCAATGTTCTCAATCCCGGCGACCCGGCCTGTCTGAACGTGAACGTGGCCGACGTGAACTACGACGGGTACAACGAAATCGTTGTCGCTTACCTGCTCAAGGCTGCCGTGCTTGAGGTCGAGGCGATTCGGATGCTGGCACCGAACCGCCGGACGACGTACCAGCCCGGCGACACGTGCCGTATCAGTTGGCAGACTTACAGCCCGCCGCCGTGCGATTCGGTGTCGCTGTTCTTGCGCAGGGACACGACATATCAACTGGACACGATTGCCCACGGGCTTGCGCCTGACGATACGCCTTATGTGTGGATTGTGCCGAACATCCGCGCCGACTCGGCTTACGTGATGGCCATCGCCTATGGGCCGGGCTGGCAGTACGATGAGTCAGACAGCGCCATTCGGATTCTGGGCACTGGCATCAGCGAGGAGAGGCCGGTGCGCGTCCGCGAGTTACGGCTGGCCGTGGCACCTAACCCGGCGCGCGGGCCGGCGCACGTCAGCTATGACCTGCCCGCGTGCGTTCCAGTCGAGGTCTCTGTGCTAGACCTGACAGGCCGCAAGGTCACGACACTGGCATCGGGCCGGTTGGGTCCGGGCCGGTATCAGGCGGTCTGGAACCGGCAGGACAATCAAGGCCGCAGACTGCCGGCCGGGGTCTATTTCGTACGATTGGCTGCAGGAGAGAAGACGAGGCTGGTCAAGCTGGTTCTGACCGGGGAGGAAAGATGAGACCGACAGCGCGCACGCAGAGATTCTTCGCTCCGCTCAGAATGACAATCCTGGCGCTGGGTCTTGTTGCGAGTCTTGCCGGTACGCTGATAGCTGCACCGGGCACGATGCGGATGGAGCGGTTCACATCAATTCGTGAGCACGACAAGCTCATCCTCACCTTGGAGGACTCCTGCCTGTGCGATACGAGCATGACAACCGACAGCCGGAACGTAACGTACCTTGCCTGCTGTGATTCGGGCCGGGTGTTCGTCCGCATGTCGCCTTCGCCTTTCGCCTCGTCCGGCGTGGACAAAGGTGACGGCGTGACGTGGTCCCCTAGGATGCTGTTGAGCCGCAGCAACTTGCGCGCAGGCCCGGTCATCTTCGAGCTGGCGGAGCCGGGCAAGGAGCCGCTCATGGTCGTGATGTGGCGGGAAAGAGCCTCGGGCCTGACTTGCGTCATGCGCAGCCTCCTGTATCCCGGCGTGTTCCCGCCGCAGTGGAGTGTACCCCTGGTGATGGGTTCCAGGCCGGAATAGCAGTGTCCCGCGTGATACTAAGTGCGAAGAGGAACAGTCCTGTTGGCTTGCTCTCCGCTGGGCTGGCGCTGGCCGCGCTTCTGGCAACAGCGGGTGCGATTGAGCAGAGCTTCTCGGACACGGTTTTCCCTCCTCCGGGCTGGCTCGCGGTCAATGCCGACTCAGGCGTCCGCTACTGGCAGCGGCTGGACATCGGGACCCGGACTCCGCCCGGCTGCGCCTACTGCGGATGGGAAGGCTACTATCTACGCAACGACGATTGGCTCATCACGCCTCAGTGCTCGGTTGTGACCGGAGACCGGTTCTCGTTCTGGTGCCGGGCGCAGGACGACGCGTTTCGCGAGAGTCTTGAGGTCTGGATTTCCACCGGCCCGCCGTATGTGCCCGCCTTCACGCGCCTTGATGCCTTCGGGACTGGCTCGACAGTCTACACTTTCCATGAGTATGCCTTGTCCGCGTACGCCGGTCAGAAGGTCTTTTTCGCCTTTGTCTATCGGTCATGGAACCAGTTCGGCCTGATGATTGACGACGTGTCCGGCCCGGATGAATGGAATCCGGTTCACGATGTCGGTGTCACGCGTATCCTTGCGCCTACCGGCAGCATGAGGCTCGGGCGCGTCGTCCGGCCCAGTTGCCGGGTTGCGAACTTCACCGGCTCATCCGAGTGGCTACGCGTGTCGTATGCCATCAGCGGGCTCTGGCACGGCGATACCGGCATTGCTCTGGCTCCATACGAATCCACCACGGTGACCTTTCCTGAAGTCGCGTTCTGGCAGCCGGACACGTACATCGTTACCTGTGCCACGCATCTTGGAGCTGACCAGCGGTTCTGGAATGACACCGCCCGGGCGCAGGTCGCCGTCTATCAGTTCCAGCCTCGCGGCGGGCCGGATTCACTGGGCTACGTCTGGTTTGACTCCGACGACCCGCTGGGGCCGACGTACAACTGGCAGGAGCTTTACTCATCGGGCACGCTGCTGGGATGGGGCGACGACAGCCTCTGGCAACTGGACCTGCCATGGACGTTCCGAATGTATGACCGCGACTACACGATGGTTTGGGTCTCGACCAACGGCTGGCTGGCCCTGGGTCCGCCTTCGCAGACCAACCCGGCCGACTCCAATGTCGCGATTCCGAGTACGCCGCAGCCCAATCGGCTGATAGCGCCTTTCTGGGATGACCTCTGGGTCAAGGGCGGAGAAGGCGGCATCTGGCATCAGACTTTCGATGACTCGATTCTTGTCATCGAGTGGTATCATGTCCGGCGCAAGGGCTGCGAACCGTGCAGCCTCAACTTCGAGGCCAAGCTGTTCCGCAGCGGCGCAATCGAGTTCCACTACGCGGGCGTGACAACCGGCGACCCGCAGTATGACGCGGGCATGAGCGCGACTATCGGCATCGAGGACTACGCCGGCACGGTCGGGCTCCAGTACCTGTACAACGGCGAGCCACCTGGGAACCTGATCGAATCCGGCCGCGCAATCAGGTTCACGCCGCCGCCGCCCGGAATCGAGGACGAACAAGCTCTCCCCGTCCCGCGTCGGGTCACGTTATCTGTCGCCAACCCGGTTCGTGGTCAGGCATCCATTTCGTATACCCTGCCACAGGCCGCGCACGTCAACGTGGAAGTCATGGACATCGCAGGCCGACTGGTCGCCACGCTAACTGACGGCAACCAGAAGCCGGGCAGCTACCACCTCATATGGAACCGGCAGTACGCAATGGGTCGAAGCGTTTCGGCAGGGGTGTACTTCTGCACACTCGTCGCCGGTGAGCAGCGAATCATCCGGAAGGTCGTGCTGGCGGAGTAACGGAGAGTACGCCAGTGGTCGAGTGCTCTAGTGCTCCATTAAGAATGGTCGGAATCGGCAGTTAGAAATCGACAGACCTAGGTCAACTTGGTACCACTGTAGTAGGCCTCAAGACCGCGGCGGGACGGGTTCAACACGCGGCGGCATGGACCCAAAAGGACAACTGATGTCTTCAGCTGAGCCAGAACTTACCTAAGTAGGCTGACGAGTGTGCCTTAGGCGCTATCAAGGTCGCCAAAATCGACATTCCGGAAACCACGGCGCGAACCGTTCCCAAGACGGTTCCCGGGGTGATGTCTGGAGGCAGTCCTAAGCCGGTTTTCACGGCGGTTTCGGCCCTGACTTCCGGCCCGAAATGGATGGCGACTTTGCGGCCGACTCGCAGAAGGAAAGGCAGGCTGATTGCTCGTCCGAATCCGACAGGCAATTGCGAACCGAACTTCGGAACGACAGCCGGCGTGATTTGTTCAGCGACTCGCGAGCCGACTTGCAGGCCCTTTTGCGGAGCGAGTTCCGCGGCCTGTTGCGAAAGCGGGGACAGTCCCCAAAGCGGTACAGTCCCCGTTTTCGCCGCTCTCGCGAGTTACGAGCTACTGGACGATGTACGTATGCAGGGCCTTGGTGAAAGGCCAGCGCCCCTCCGGGCGGAGAGGCGCTGACGAACGAAACCGCTGCTTAGTCCTGAGCTATGTGTTTGGTGGACTGCAGGTGGAAGTCGATGCCGGTCACCGGTTGGCCGTTCGTTATCACGACCGGGGTCGGATAGGTCGCGCAGACGTAGCCGCTCTTCATTGCCCTTACCGTGTATGAACCGTCGGCAAGGCCGGTGATGGTATAAGTGCCGTCGCTGCCGGTCGTCGCCGAGCGATTGCATCCGCCGGCCGTGACCGTGGCGCCGGCAATCGGCGCGTTGGACTTCTTGTCGTAGACCGTGCCCGAAATCGAGCCGTTGCCGCCGCCCCCGCCCATCGGGGCAAGGGCGATGTCGATACCGGTAACGGCCTGACCGTCGGCAACGTGCACGGCGGTCGGGTACGACTTCATCCTGTACGCGCCCATCTTCATGGCCGAGACCGTGTAGTCGCCGGCAGCCAGTCTGCCGATGGTGTATCGGCCGTCGCTGCCGGTGGTCGCGGAGTTACAGCAGTCGACCATGACTTTGGCGCCGCTAATCGGCGCGCCGGTTACCGAATCGGTGATGATGCCGGATATCGAGCCGGCACCGAGTGCGATAGACTTGGCCGGGGTTGCTGCGAAGACCATTGTCACGCAGGCCAGGCCTACTATCAGTGCTGCGAACTTTCGCAAGGGACCTCCTGAGGTTGTGGAACCGGATAGAATTGTCGGCCGTCCATGACCCGCGTCAGTGGGAAGCGGGGCTTGCCCGAGTTTCGGCGGGACGGCCTGCGGCCGAAAGAGGCGCGGGGTAAGTGCATGCTGTTACTTCCCGAGGTACTTCTGCGGGTCTTTGGTGAAGTTGTCTTTGCAGGCCTTGCTGCAGAAGTAGTAGGTCTGCCCTTTGTAGACGTACGTGCCGGCTGCGGTTTCTTTGGTTACCGTCATCCCGCACACCGGGTCAACGAGCTTCGCTTCGGTCTGTGCCAATGCCTTCACTCCTTTGCTTACGGTCGCCTCGGTAATCGTCACGTCGGCCTGCACGATTGCGCCGGACTGGTTGAGGAACACGACTACCGGCAGAGTATCGGCCATGGCCGCTGCCTGCGCCGTTTTGCCCGGGTCAACCAGCACCAGCCCCGCGAGCTTGTGCGCCTTCGCGAATGCCTTCGCCGACTTCGGTCCGGCCGATAGAATGACCGCGAACATCGGGCCCTTGTCGCCGGGCGCAGTAGCCGCGGCCGCAAATGCGTCCGCAGCCCGACCCGATGCCGAATCGGTGCGGGCCAGCAGCATCACCATCGGCATCTTGCCGACGTGCTGGGACAGGTCAACCGTGTCGCCGGCCAGGCTGACAAGCTTGAGCCCGCCAAGCCCGCCGGACTGGGCCATGCCGCACGCGCCGCAGCAGCCCTGGCCGAGCGCGGGCGCGGCCGTCAGTGCGAGGACCGTAAGGGACAAGGTAAGTAGTTTCATCGCTGCCTCCTCACTTCAGTTCCAGGCCATAACCAACGACCGATGGCTGGCCGGAATCAAGCACGACTTTGCCCATCGCCCGGACGTTCTTGCCCACGTGCTGCGGGATGAAAACGTTGGTCGGGTGCATGTTGACGTAGACCTGTCCGGTCGAATCCTGCACCCACACCCAGCCACCGGAAGGGCACTCGCTCGTAATCTTGCCGGCCACGAGCACGTCCTTGCCTTCCCACGCCTGCGCGTTGGTGAGGATTTCCTTAGCCGTGGTTACGGCCATATCCGCAGGGATAGCCTTGCCGTAGGCGTTGGACTTTGCCGTTCCGCCCTTCTTCGCGCCGCCACAACCGACAACGACCGCGGCTACTACGAGCACGGCCAGCCCTAAAGCAACATACTTCATTTCTACTCCTATTCTGTACTTCTAGCTTCTAGCTTCTGACATCTAGCTTCTGACTTCGTCCGCTCTCCAAGAGCTTCCTCCGCGACAATCCTTCCGTCCGAAATCTCAATCTTCCTGTCCGCCTCTGCCGCCAGCTCCGGGTCATGCGTGGCCATTATGATGCCCAACCCTTCCCGCGCGAGTTCTTGGAAAATCTCCAATACCGCGCCGCGCGACTTCTTTTCCAGCCGGCCGGTCGGCTCGTCCGCGAGCAGAATCTTGGGACGGTTCACCAGGGCGCGCGCGATTGCGACCCGCTGCATGTCACCGCCGTCAAGCTGCTTGGGCAGGGCCCGACGCGACTTCGCGAGCCCGACCCGCTCAATCAGTTCGCTGACCCGTTGCTCATCGTGCTTGCGGGCGAAGATGAGCGGCAGGCGGATGTTTTCTTCGACCGTCAGTGTCGGTATCAGGTAGAAGAGCTGGAATATGAACCCGATGTGGTCGCGCCGGAACCGGACCAGTTCCTGTTCCTTGAGTCCCGTAACTTCGATGCCGGCAATCTTCAAGCTTCCTTTAGACGGTCGGTCCAGGCAGCCAATCTGGTTCAGCAGCGTGGTCTTGCCCGATCCGCTCCGGCCGACAACCGAGACTATTTCGCCCGGCGCCAAGGTCAGGTTCAGCCCGGCCAGCGCGTGAATCGTCTCGCTGCCCCGATGGTAGCTCCGCCACAGGTCCGTCGCCTCCAGCAGTGGGCCGTCCGAAATCGTAGGGACTGTCCCTGATTGCGGCGCTTTCAGCGCCGGGGACTGTCCCTCTCCGACGATTTCGGATTGTTTCTCTGGCCGCTCAGACAACATTCCCGTCCTCCAGTCTTATAACCCGCGTAAACCGAGACTCCAGGCTCAGGTCATGTGTTGCCACAATGACCGTCAGCCCGGAATCCCGGTTCAAGGCCAGAAGGAGGTTAAAGATGCCGTCGCGGGTTGCAGTATCAAGGTTGCCGGTGGGTTCATCGGCCAACAATAGTCTTGGGGTGTTCACGAGCGCGCGGGCCACGGCCACCCGCTGCATTTCGCCGCCGGAAAGCTCGGAAGGCTTGTGGGTCATGCGCTTGCCG
>CAIVTL010000373.1 GCA_903908785.1 Caldifarciminota bacterium
ATCTCGTCCGTCGGCGGGGCAGAGCTTGCCCAAGCTTGCCGAAGGGTCGAGATTCCTCGCTGCGCTCGGAATGACAGTCGGTCGGGCGTTTTGACTTTTGCCCTTTGCCCTTTGACTTGCACGTCTTACGTGCGCTATGAAATCTGTGGATAGTCCTCTCCGGGTCCGCACTTCTGACTTCTAGCGTCTAGCTTCTGACATCTGACTTCGGCTGACGCCCAGCCGCCGCCGTTCCTTGCCAGCATAGGTTCGCCCGGTATAATTTACGCCATTCGGTCCAAACTACTCTGAGGAGGAAAGCATGTCCGTAAGTAAGTCAGTGGCCGTCCTGCTGGTTCTGTCGGCAGTGGCATTCAGCCTGCCCAAAATCAGTCTGCCGGTATCAGAAACCGGCCCGATGACAATTAGCCTCGTGCAGGGCTACTCGTTCGACCCCTTGAAGCAGGCGCCGACCCTGCCGCAGGGCTTGTCGGCTTCAGGCTTCTCGGGCGAGTATTCCTACTGCCTGCTCCAGTTCCCCGGCCCGGTCCGGCAAGAATGGAAGCGGGCGGTCGAGCGCCAGGGCGCGGAACTGCTGTGGTACGTCCCGCAGTACGCGTTCGTGGCGCGGGTCCCGACCGCGGCCGTCACGACCATTGCCGCCATGCCGGAAGTGCGCTGGCTCGGAGCAGACCAGCCGGCCTACAAACTCTGCCCGGGCCTGGACAAAGCCGAGGGCCGGCAGACCGTGATTGTCGTATTCCACTATCAGGAGAATGAGCAGGCACTGCTCGCCGACCTGCGCGCGCTTGGGGCCGCCAACTTCCTGACCGAGTTCAATGCGTGGAACAAGAGCGTGAAGCTCGACGTGGACGCATCGCAGATACCGGCGATGGCCCGGCTGCCCGGCGTCTACTGGATTGAACCCTACAGCGCGATGACCCCGGACAACAAGGACGTGCAGTGGGTGGACCAGCACGGCTACTCGGCGTCGGATACGACCCGGCCCATCTGGCACCATGGTGTCTACGGCCGGAGCATGCTGGTCGCGATTACCGATGAGCCGATGAACATCGCGCACGACCAGTTCCGCGACCCGGCGAACAACACGCCCGGCCCGAACCACCGCAAGGTCGTGGCCTATCGCGGCACGCAGGGCTCGGCCGAGCACGGCACGCATACAACCTGCACGCTGTGCGGCTCGGACGACCCGGTCGGCGGCAGTTCCTGGAACGACGGGCTCGCCAAGGGCGCGCGGGTCTTCTTCCAGAACTACAACAGCCTCCCGACCAACTGGGACATGAACACGTGGTTCTCCGGCCCGGATTCGGGACTGAACGTCCAGGTTGACAGCCAGCGGGCGCTCAACCACTCAATGTCCCTCTCGCGCAAGGACACGTACAACATATACGTCTTTACGGACATGACCACGGACCAGTTTGTCTGGGGCCACCGGAAGTTCCTGCATTGCAACTCCATGGGCAACCTGAGTTCCAACCAGATGGGCCACCCGGTCATCGCCAAGGACATCATCTCGACCGGCGCGACGCTGAACGGCACCTCATGCCGCACGCTTGCCGACTACGAATCGCGCGGCCCGACTTCGGACGGCCGGAGAAAGCCGCAGCTCATCACGCCGGGTGACAACATCATGTCGGCCCTGTACTCGAATCCGTCCGGCTACGAGGCGCTCTCCGGCACCTCGATGGCCACGCCGAACATGACCGCCGCGATGGCGCTCATCCGCAACTACTTCCAACTCGGCTACTATCCGACCGGCGACACGCTGACCGGGACGCCGATGGGGATTTCCGCGGCCCTGAACAAAGCGGTCGGCATCGTCGGCGCGGACAATGACGTGTCCGGCTACACGGTGCCGGACAACAACGTCGGCTGGGGCCGGGTTGACCTCGACTCCTCGCTCTACTTCGCGGGCGATACCTCGAAGCTCTGGATAGCGGACGACACTGTCGGGCTTGCGACCGGCGATTCGACGACCTACTCCATCAACGTGACGAGCGCGGCCAAGCCTTTCCGCGTCTCCCTCTGCTGGTCCGACTACCCGGGCACGATGCGCGCGGCGCTCATCCTCGTCAACAACCTCGACCTCACGGTCGTCTCACCGTCCAGCGTCGAGTACAAGGGCAACGTCTACACGAGCGGCCAGTCGGCCACCGGCGGCATCTACGACACACTGAACGTCGAAGAGTGCACCCGCCGGAACAGCCCTGAGACCGGCATCTGGACCATCAAGGTCAAGGCGAAGAATATCCCGCACGGCCCGCAGCCCTTCGCCCTCGCGGCAATCGGCGTGTTCGGCGACGTGAGCCTGCACGACGTCGGGGTAACAGCCATTACCTCCCCGGCCGACTCGGTCGACAGCGGTGCCGTCGCGACGCCCGCAGCCGTGGTGCGCAACTTCGGCACTTTCGAGGAATCCTTCTGGGTCCGGTTCACCATCGGCGATGCATACGCTGACAGCGATTCGATCACCCTGGCGGCCGGCGCCACCGACACGTTCATGTTCGCCGACTGGACCGCGGATTCGCTGGGCATGTTTGCCGTGACCTGCTCGACCGAGCTCGCCGGCGACGCCAACCCGGGCAACGACCGCGCCGCCGGTTCGGTCCAGGTCTTCCCGTTCACCGGGGTCGCGGAGCAGGGCAACCTGCCCCGCGTGTTCGCGCTCGACCGGGCCTCACCCAGCCCGTTCACCGGCTTCACCACCATCCGCTACGCGGTACCGCGCCTGACTCAGGCCACGCTCTCGGTTTACTCGGCCACGGGCGCGCTGGTCCGCACGCTTCAGGATGGTGCGCTCAAGCCCGGATACTACTCTACCGTCTGGAACGGCCGGGACGGAGGCGGCAGGCTCGTGCCGGCCGGCATCTACCTCTACCGCCTCGAAGCCACCGGCTACTCCGCGACCGGCAAAGTCCTGCTCGGCCGCTAGCCCGAAGGTAAACTCGCACAGCGGCAGCTTAGGCTGCCGCTGTGCTCTTCTGAATCACGAGTTGCGGGCTACGAGTTACGGGTTACGAGTTGCGGTCCTCCGTCCTTCGTCCTCCGTCTTCCTTTTTCGTTCTTCGTTCTTCCGTCTTCCGTCCTCAGTCCTCTGTCTTCGGTCCACAGTCTTCTGTCTCCGGTCTCCGGTCCTCCGTCCTCTGTCTCCCGTCCCCGGTCTCCGGGCCGGGTCGGCAGGTATTGACGAACCCGGCTGTCTCTGGTAGACTTTCAGGTCACCGTTTCCATGAATCATCTTGAACATCCGTAAGGGAGGATGAGTAGTGAGGAATCTGCAGTCCGTAATTCTCTGCACGCTGCTCGCGGCCGGACTGG
>CAIVTL010000374.1 GCA_903908785.1 Caldifarciminota bacterium
ATCGGCCCGCTGGTGGAGGTCCCGGTGATGATCGGACTCGTCAACGTGGCGTTCTGGTTCCGGAAACGGCTTCACAACGCCGAGGTCGCCGGCGCATGAGCACCAGTTTCCTGACTGGACTCTGTCCCTGCTCTCGACTATCGCAAGACGCATCCGCCGTTAGTTTGCCGCGTGAGCGGCGGCCAGGCCGGCCTGACCGTTTTCTGACCCGCAGCTTATGCTGACTTAACATTCCGGCGTTAACATTACCTCAACTAGGAGGCATAATGCCTGACCACAAACCAACCGTGCTCTTACTCTGTACGGCTAACACCTGCCGCAGCCAGATTGCTGAGGCCCTGCTCAGGCACCTCGCCGGCGACCGGTTCGAGGCGATGAGCGCCGGCCTGGCACCGGGCGAGGCGGTCCACCCGCTCGCCCTGCAAGTGCTGAAAGAGAAGGGTATCGACCCCGCCGGGCTCCGACCGAAGCACGTTCGCGAGTTGCTGGGCAAGGTCCGCATCCGCACGGCTATCACAGTCTGCGCCCGCGCAGCCGAAACCTGCCCTGAGGCCTGGCCGGGAGCCCTAGAGCAGCTCTTCTGGCCGATTGACGACCCGGCTGCAGTCGAAGGAACCGAGACTGAGCGGCTTGCCGCATTCCGGCGAGCCCGCGACACAATTGAGGCACAGATATCCCAGTGGCTCGCCGGACTCGAACAGGATTGAGCCCGGGCGATAGCGTGACGTATCCGCTCTCCGGGGAGTCTGCCTGCGCACGCGCAAGAAGGTGGCTCAGCCCCAACAACGGTTTTCCATCCGAATCTGACCGGACCAGTCAGGCCCATTCGGTGTTCCTGCAACCACTTACCGCTACAGGAGGTCACAGATGTTGACGAGAATCCTCTTCGCCTGTGTCGGAAACTCGTGCCGGAGCCAGATGGCTGAGGCTTTCTGCCGTGAACTCGGCAAGGACGTCGAGTGCGAATCGGCCGGCTCAAGGCCGGCGGCGGCGGTTCAACCCGACGCGGTTACCGTGATGCGTGAGGCCGGCATCGACATTTCTCAGGCCCGACCTAAGGGCTTCAAGGATTTGCCGAACCTCAGGTACAATTACCTCGTTACGATGGGCTGCGGGGTCGACTGCCCTTTCCTTCCCGGCGTCAAGGTGGTGCAATGGGAGATTCCCGACCCCTCCGGCAAGGGAACCGAGGAGTTTCGCCGCGCGCGGGACATCATCAAGGCTGAAGTGACGAAACTGCTGTCCGACCTCGGTCGGCTGAAGTCGTGAACGGGGTGTGCCAAGTTGACTCCGCCGGCGGTTAGGCGATAATTCAGCTTGTCCCTTGAAATGAAAGCACACGAAGAGCAGCCCGAACGCAGCCGCGTCAGGACCCGACCCGTCCGCGGCAGACAACGGAGATGATAATGCCCAAGTCCAAGACCACACATCCGAGGGCGTGCGGAACAGGCCGCAGCCGGTGCGTCGTGAAGATGAACGGGCCGGTGCGTGACCACCCGATTGCCATCATTTGCACGGTCGGGCCGAGCATCTCTCTCTCGGCGCCACGCCGGGACGGGACTTACTCCGACCCCCGCGCTCTGACTGACCTGGCTGCGCTCGTCGATAACGGCATGGCCGCAGTGCGGATCAACTTCTCCCACGTCACGAAGGCCGGTTTCGCACGCGTCGACCGGCTGATATCCGCTATCCGTGCGGTCGAACTTCACAAGCGGCGGCCGATTCCCATCATCATGGACCTGAAGGGCCCGGAAATGAGGGTGCGCCGGCTCATCGTACCGACAGCACGCGGGCAGGCCACGGTTACCGGCTTCGAGGTGAAACGTGGCGACCGCGTCGAACTGGTATCCGCGTCGTCGGCATCGCCGATTGCACCGGGGGTGAAAGTCCGGCTGTCCATCCGCTATCCCAAGAACCTTCTGGCGGAGGTGAACATCGGCGATTCCGTCGTCGTCGGGGACAGCGACGTCTTCCTGCGTGTGGAAAGCAAGGCCGTGCCGGCAACCGTCACCTGCGTGGCGCAGCACAAGGGTAAGTTATCAGTCGGCAAGAGCGTCAATCTACCCGATGCGCCCGGCGGCCGGCTCGCAGCCGGGCCCAGGGATGTTGCCGAAGACTGGGAGGCTTTGCGCCACGGGTTCGACGTCGACCTGATTGCACAGTCGTTTGTTCAGGGGGCAAGCGATGTCGATGACCTCTGTGATATGATGAAGGAGAGCCCGCGCGGGCCGCGGCCCATAATAGCAAAGATCGAGTCACGCCTTGGCTATGAGCGCGCGGATGAGATACTCGCCCGGGACGCCGTGTTCGGGCTGATGGTAGCGCGGGGCGACTTGGGCAACTTGGTCGCGTACGACGAGATACCGAAGGTACAGAAGGCTCTTATCGACAAGGCCAACGTGGCCGGCAAGCCGGTCATCGTGGCAACCCAGTTGCTTGAATCGATGATGCACCGGCCGCGGCCGCACCGCTCTGAGCCCCAGGATATAGCCACGGCCATCGAGGAAGGCGCGGACGCGCTGATGCTCTCCGGCGAGACGGCGGCCGGTGATTTTCCGCTCGAGTCGGTCCAGGTGATGGCCCGAGTCATCGCCGCCAGCGTCCCCATCGACCGCCGTCGCTACCTTGCCAAGTTCGAGGGCAACTACAGCAAGGAGCCGACCGACCGCATCATCCACGTGCTGGGTTACCCGATTTGCGAGCTGGCCGAGGTCGCTAACTCGCCGTTCATCATGTCCTATGCCACGACCGGAATCAGCGCCACCATGATTTCACGGTTCCGGCCGAGGATGCCGATTCTGGCGCTGACGCCGAACGTCGAAAGCGCACGACTGCTGCGATTGCTCTATAACGTCTGCCCGGTGTTGGTTGACCCGGGTGGCGCGGACCTCCCTCGCCGGCCCGAGGACGCGATTCGGTTCTGCCGGAAGGTCGTCGAGGAAATGGGGCTGGTCGGAGAGTTTGACCTGCCCGGCCGCAATATCGCGCTGACGCTTCAGCCGCGGATCCCGAACGTCCGGTCCCGTTCAGTCACAGTTTTCCGCTGGTAGCCTGCCCGAAGGCTCCGCGTCCGGCGGGGCGTTCGGCTACCAGCCCCGAACGGACGCTTCCGGGCCTGCAACTGGCCGAAACCTGACATCGTCCTTATACGGACTAAGCAACCCCACGGCAGACTTCCTCAATGCAAGAAAAGGAACCAACAATGGCCGCGACCAAGATCTGGAAAGCAAGAATGAGAAAAGCCTACGCCGATGAGACCAATCACGTGGTTGTCGGCGAGGTCATAGAAGAGAATCCGCTGTATCTCAAGATGAGATGCCGGACATTCCACTTCAAGCGCCCGATGGTGAACGCCAATATTACGACCAGCGAAATCAAGGTCAGGCTCTTCCCCTGGCAGGAAATCGCCTACGTCACCGAACTCCCGGACTCATCGGACTGGGAACGGGCCGCTGCCGGGCTGGATGAGAAAGGCGACGTGGTGCTTCAACCGGCGGCCGGTTCGGTGGGGATACGGTTGAAGGAAGGTCTGGATGGGTGAGGAAGGAAGAGGTGAAGGCTAAGGTTGAGGCTGAGGTAACGACGGAGGAACGGCTCTGATGCCCGGCTATCTGGTTAACCGAAACCTGACAGTCGGCTTATACGCGCTTAGTCGCGGGGGTCTACACTTTCGCCGATCGAAAGGAGAAACCCACATGAAGAAGACCGTCGTCGCCATGCTGCTGGCGATACTGGCAGCCGGCTCTGTCTACGCCCTTAACCCGGGCGAGTCAGAGCTCGAATACAACGGCTGGTTCCGCTACATGAACCAGTCGACCAAGTTCCAGGTTACCAATCCGACCGCTAGCCGTTCGTCGATTGACCGCAACTATCTGCGCGCCAGTCATCAGTGGACACCGAAGCTCTTCTCAAAGCTGAGCCTCGACTTCCTCTCGTCGTCGAGCTACGCTGACGGCGCTTCAGTCCGCATCAAGGAAGCGTACGTGGACATGGGCCTGCCCATCAAGGACTTCACCTTCGCTGCCGGCGTACAGAAACACTACTTCGCTGAAACCTATTCCTGGGACTACACCCATCCGGACAAGGAACTGTCCGACGCCCAGGGAGTCTGCGCCAGCGCCGACTACGGCGCTACCATCAATGGCTTCCTGCCCGGCGGTTTCGGCGAGCTGCAGCTCGGTGCGTACAACGGTGAAGGCTACAAGGTCACCGGCGCGAAGAACTCGGTCGCTCCCGAACTGCTCGCCAACCTCCGCCTGACCCCGTTCGCCGGGTTCCAGGTCGGCGCCTCGGTCTTCACCAAGGCCAAGGACATCTCGCCCTTTGCCAACAGCACGGGCAAGCTGAGTCCCGACCGCCACCTGTGGTTCAATCCCGACACCGCCAACCGAAAGAAGCTGGCCTTTGCGCCGATGGCGAAGGTCGCAGTCGGTCCCGTCTCGCTCACCGGCGAGTACATCATATACAACTACACGCGGGACTACAGCCAATACAACGCCGACTCGACCACGGGCAAAGTGGACTCGGCGTCCCTCACTCACAAGACGAAGGACTACGCGAATGCCGGCATCGACCTGCTGCCGGTCGTGTCGCTCATGAACCAGAAGCTCGACGTGTTCGGTCGGTTCAGCACTTGGCAAGCCAAGGAGCAGTCCGGCGACTCAATGCCGGTTAACAAAGCCAAGAGCCTGATGCGGTATGGCGCCGGTTTCAACTACCACTTCCTGCGTCGCGCCGGCGGCAGCAAACCGGCGGTCGCGGTCCAGTTCGCCTGGGTGCACGAGCAATTGGAGAAGGAAGCGTCCCCCGGCGTGAAAGTCGACCCGGTGGACACGTTCATACTGCAGTTCCGCATGGAGTGGAGCCACCTTCTGCTCCCGTAGCAATGGTCATCTAAGGAGAAAGACATGAAGAAACTACTCACAACGATCGCCGTGCTGGCAACCCTGGTAGCGGCCGGGGCAGCTAAGGAAGTAATGGTCAAGGGTTCGGATACCATGCTGAACCTGGTGCAAAACCTGGCCGAGGCCTTTTCCACGGCCAACCCTGACGTAACCGTCTCAGTGACCGGCGGCGGTTCCGGAGTCGGAATCAGCGCCGTCGTGAACAAGCAGACCGACATCGGCGACGCCTCGCGCGCCATCGCGTCCAAGGAAATCTCCAGCGCCCGCGCGAACGGAGTCAACCCGATTGAATACGCCATCGCCATCGACGGTGTGTGCATCATCGTGAATGTCTCGAACTCGGTCGAGAAGCTGACCATCGAGCAACTCGGCCAACTCTACCAGGGCAAGGTTGCCAACTGGAGTTCAGTCGGCGGGCCGAACAAGAAGGTCAGCCTGTACGGACGCCAGCCCAGTTCCGGGACCTTCGTCTACGTCCGCGACGAGGCGGTGAAGGGTGAATACGCTGCCTCGATGCGCCAGATGAACGGCAACGCCCAGATCGTCGAGGGCGTGAAGGCCGACGAGGGCGGTATCGGGTACGTTGGTGTAGGCTATGCCCGCGAACAGGGCATCAAAGTACTGAGCCTGTCCAGGAATGGCACGGACTTCTACTCGCCGCTGGACAAAGAGGCCGTGGACTCCGGCAAGTATCCGCTGGCCCGGCCCCTGTTCCAGTACACCAACGGCAAGGCCAAGGGCGACGCCAAGACCTTCATCGAGTTCGAGCTTGGCCCGGACGGCCAGAAGATTGTCAGCGACCAGGGCTTCTACCCGCTGACTCAGGGCTATCAGGACCGCAACAACGCCAATCTCCAGTAAGCTAATGCCCGCCTCCTTTGGGCCTGCAGGGGTGTCAGGGACACCCCTGCAGGCCGTGGCCGGCAAAGGACAGCCGCGACGCAACTCACGGAAGCTGATTGACAAGGGCGCAGGCGCGCTCTTTCGGGCCAATTCGCTTCTGTCCGCCGTTGTCCTGCTGGGAATCCTGGCCTTCCTGCTCTACTACGGTATCCGCACCTTCCGGGAGACTCCGGTCCTCGGCTTCCTGTTCGGGACCAAATGGAATCCCGACGCCTACGGCCAGCCCAGCTTCGGCATCATCCCGCTCCTCGTCGGCTCTTTCCTGACCACGGCCATCGCCCTCATCATCGCCATTCCGCTGGGCGTCGCGTCCGCGATTCTCATCTCCGAACGACTAAAGGGCTGGCTGCGAATCACGGTCAAGACCATGGTCGAACTCTTCGCCGGTTTTCCCTCGGTCGTCCTCGGATTCTTCGGCCTCGTGGTACTAGCCCCGTTCATCGCCCACGTATTCCACGTCTCATCCGGCCTTAACCTGCTGAACGCCGGCGTACTCCTCGGGCTGATGTCTCTGCCCACCATTACCTCGGTCACCGACGATGCCCTGCGCGTAGTGCCGCAGTCATACCGCGAGGCCGCCTACGCGCTCGGCGCCACGCCATGGACTACCGCGTTCCGCATCGTCCTCCCCGCCGCGCGTTCGGGCATTCTCGCCGCGGTGATGCTCGGGTTCGGCCGCGCGGTCGGCGAGACCATGGTCGTGCTGATGGTCGCGGGCAACGCGGCCATCATACCCCATTCGCTGTTCGACCCGATTCGCACCATCACCTCGACCATCGCCATAGAACTCGGCGAGTCCGCCTTCGGCTCGACCCACCACTACTCGCTGTTCGCGCTCGGGTTTGTCTTGTTCCTGATAGCCCTTGGCACTAACCTCCTCGCCGAATCACTCATCCGGCGCGAGAAGCGGAGTTTCACGCTGTGAAGAAAAGGACTCAAGGGGTCGAGGATTCAAGGGGTCTAGTGAACGGAACGTCCGGCTCCGGTCCGCACTCGAATCCTGGAATCCTGGAGTCCTCGACCCCTCATCCTATGAAGCTCCGGCGAACACGCTTCGCGAGCAACGTCGGATTCTGGCTGCTCGCGATACCGCTCGCGTTGTTCATCGCCTTCATCGTCTACCTTTGCATCTACCTCTTCAGCAACGGCATCTCGGTCATTTCCTG
>CAIVTL010000375.1 GCA_903908785.1 Caldifarciminota bacterium
CGGAGAGGACTATCCACAGACGACGCTGCGTCGCCCTGAGGCCGCCGAAGGGTCTCTCATGTTATTCGCAGATTACACAGATTGTGAGTCAGGAGCATGAAGGCAAAGGCAGAGGTCAAGACAGAGGTTAAGGTCGAGGTTAGGGTTGAGACAGAGGCAGAGAACCACGCGGCCAACCCTGAACGATGAACTTGGAACCAGGAACCCGAAGAGGACATCCACAGATTGGACAGATTGGCCTTCAATCGAAGCCAGAAGTCAGATGTCAGAATAGTGAAGTCAGAAGTGCAGACGAAGCGGGGGGTCGCGGATTGCGCCGTCGACACAGACTCCGGACTCTTGACTCTGGACTCTGGACGATGGACTTGCGCTCCGCGTTTGCCCTCGTCCTCCGTCACGTGTCCATTTCCCCTTTCCCCTTCATTCCATCTGGCAAGGATTCCGAAAGTGCTTGACATAACCGGTCTTCCGGGTATTCTTGAGTCAGCGTCTGGGATGAGTCGCCTAGCGTCTCGTCTCGGGGCTTTCAGCCTCGAACCCAGTCGCTTTTCTCTTTGAAGGAGACCCGATGTATCTCTGTTACGTTGACGAGTCGGGGACGCCTGACGTCCCGGGTAACACTTCACACTACATTCTTGCCGGCATCTCGGTGCCAATCCGGCACTGGCGGACTTGCGACGCGGAGGTTGAGCACATCAAAGCCAGGTACGGCCTGGCCGGCGAGGAGATACACGTCGCCTGGCTGCTCCGGTCGTACATCGAGCAGTCCCGGATTGCCGGCTTCGATGCCCTTGACTGGCGACAACGCCGGCAGCAAGCAGAGTCCCTTCGCAAGGCGGAACTGCTACGGGTTCTGCGCGTGAATAACCCGAAGCTCTACCATCGGACCCGCAAGGCCTTCCGCGAGACGGGCCGGTACGTTCACTTGTCGTTGGACGAGCGCAGAGCCCTGGCCATCGAGGTCGCACGCTGCGTTTCACGGTGGGGCTTTGCCCACCTGTTTGCCGAGTGCATTGACAAGGTTCATTTTGACCCCGCGCGTTGCCAGAAGCCGGCTGAGGAGCAGGCCTTCGAGCAGGTAGTATCCAGATTCGAACTCTTCCTGAAGAACGTCGGCACGCCAGAGGACAAGGCATATGGTCTGCTGATACACGACAACAACCCGACCGTCGCCAGGAGGCATACTGATTTGATGAAACGGTACCATGAGGGAGGTACGTTCTGGACCGGCGTGGACAGCATAATCGAGACGCCGCTGTTCGTGGATAGCCAGCTTACGAGCATGGTGCAGGTTGCTGATGTCTGCGCGTATGCGCTACGCAGATACTTGGAGAATGGCGAGACTGTCCTATTCGACTTGGTGTTCCAGCGCGCCGACCGGAAGGATGATGTAGTGGTTGGGGTGAGGCACTTTACGAACCCGACGTGCACCTGTGCCATCTGCACCGCGCATCGGAGACAGCCGGCCGCGCCGGTCGTGCGGGAAGGGCTGTGCGACGAGACGGTCGAGTGAAGCACGTCCGCGAAGAACACAAGGAGGTAAAGGTGAAGGTAAAGGTGAAGGCTGAGGTAGAGGCAAAGGCAAAGGTAAGCACAGCTGCAGTAATTGCAAAGCTATCGCTCCAACATACAAGATTTGTTAAGAACTCCAAAAAATTATCCATCCTCTTGCAATCAAAGCAAAATCTTAC
>CAIVTL010000376.1 GCA_903908785.1 Caldifarciminota bacterium
CCAATGAGCAAGATGTGCCTTGGCGAAGCTATCATGGTAACTGACGGTCCTCTGGAGGACAGCGAGGTTCGAAGACACGACGGGCAGGGACTTGCGGCTGGTTACGGACGCGATGTGCTTGGTAAGTGACTCGGTCGTGAGTCGATAGGATCGAATGTCATTGCGGAGGACACCACCCCAGGAATTTCCACTGGCGTCCACCGGAAGCTCCGTCGCTGATCCGTGGGAAGACGTTGGCAGAGACGGGGACAGCGGGACGTCGTAGGGGTCGTTCTTAAGCTCTGTCGCTGATCCGTGGAAAGACGTCAGCAATCTGCGTGTTACCGAGCGGGCATAGAGGTGCACGGCGAATCCGAACGCCGCCTCAAGTAGCACGACGGCCGATACCCAGAACACAATAGCGCGAGTTCGCGCGTGCCTGAAGACGAACTTTCCCGCTAGCATTCCTACGCCAAACAGGATAAGCGAGCGAATGAGTGACCAGACATTCAAGTCGCCCGCCAGCCCCCGCACTATGCACGTTACCCACAAGAGCCCCGCCGCGCCCCACTTGTGCCAAGACCGACGGGACTCTCCAGTGCTGGCTGTCTCGCCCGGTTCTGGGCCGTTGGTGATACTCATCTTCACTTCCTAGGGAAGGAAAGGGATACCCTCTATATGACAGGGTCTCGTCAGGACTGCGGTTTCGGATTCCATCGCGGACATGGTGGCGGCCCAGTGGGTCATATCAAATGCGCGGGGCGCGGGGAATCTCCTCCCCGGAGCCTCTCTCGTCACTGGCAGCTTCTGCGAGCGCCCGGTCGATGCGCCGTCGCACCTCATCAATAGGCAGCAGCCTGAAATCAGCGTTGTCATCCAACACCGCGTGGAGAACCATGATGAACGGCGCGACGAAATGAGTGTACAATGTGACCCAAGCCGGCACCCAGCGAAAATCGTCCAAGAAGCCGCTGATGACCTGAGGAATGACCTCGGAAGACCCGGCTATTCTCCCCTCTCTAGCCCACGCGAGCTGATTCTTCAATGGCGAGGTCCATGTCTCAAAGAAGCTGGCAACGTTCTTGCGGGTCCCGCTCTTCACACACTCGAAATACATCTCTCCCCGGCTGTCAAGCAGGTCTTGTACGTACTCCTTGCCGTCAAGAGGAGGTAAGATGTCAACGGCCAGATGTATGCAGTGCAGGCATAGATCCTCCCTGGCGCCCACGTCTTGCCTCGAGTCGAGCGTCCTGACCACAAGCACGAAGTAGAAGAACGCAAACACCTCGAACAAAGTTGGTACGTCATCATGCTTTCTGGTCGTCGTGATGTTCTCCACGCAGTCCCAGTAGAACCTGTGAAACGAAAAAGACCAGGCGGCAAATTGCTCGGCCAGTGCCTCAGCTGGTGTGGACGCAGGCATCGCCGGCTCCTATTTGTGCCTGGGTAGTTCTAGGCACACGAAACCAACCCATTCGCGTCACGACCGATGGTACGGATTCCATCGCGGACATGGAAGTGGCCGTGCGGGGCATCATGCTGCGTCACGGATTCACGGTCAGCGATTCGACAAAGGTTCTCAGCCGTCTATCGGCCGTGGCTGCATCCGCGACTGTCACGGCGACGCGGAGAGCTTGTCGGGCGGAATCGCTCGCAGGTCCACTGGCCTCGCGCGGACGGATGGACGCTGCCAGCACGAATTCGCGGACCCGCCCGTAGTTGCCGTCAGACAGACCTTCCACCGCTGCCAGCGCACAGTAGTGGTGTAGTCCATCAGGGAAGAGCCACGCCGCCGATTCGTAGCACATGCTCGCGACGCTGACAGACACTCTGAGACGCTCTGACCCAGGGCTCTCCCGCCGACACGACTCCAGTATCGCCGACCCCCTGAGGTGTAGCATGCTCGCCAGTATTGACAGGTCATTGTCGGGATCGATAACCGACGAGGCCCCAACGGCGAGGTCAAGTCCTGTCGTCTCCACTGCACCCCAAAACACAGCAAATGGCTCACCGTGTAACCGGCGCGCAAGGGCGGTCAGCAGCCCTGTGCCGAGTCTACGCCACTTCGGCTGCTTCTGCAGCCACACCACTAGCTCCTCGGAGGTGAGTTGCTCGATGTCCTTCCCTCCAGGCGGGCGAGGGGGGCGCTTGGGCCGCAGGAAGTCGAAGATACCCATCAGTTCGCCCCGGACGCGGTCCACAAATACTGGTTCATCTCTGCCCCATCAGCGCCAAAGGTTTGGATTTCGTCGCGGACATGGTAGCGGTCGGGTACGTCATGTCAAACGCGTGCGGAGTGGACTGCGCATCGGCCCGGGAGGAGTGCTATCGTGTGCCCCGGAATCGCGCCCTTGAGACCTCAGAAAGTGTAGAGTCCTGCCTACCACTGCGAGACCCACAGCGGAAGGTTCTTCACCTCCACAGGGACACCATCCTTCATATTGCAGCCTGCAATATACACAGGTACTCCGCCGCCAAGCTCCTGCAGAGTGTTGGCTCCTGTCACCTTCTCTATTTGCCCGACCTGTTGTGACAGGCTGGAAGTCTCCCAGGTAAGCTCGTCAAGTTTGCTCGACATTGAGAGCAACAGCAACGCGATGACGGTCAAGGCAATGCAGCCGTAGATGCAGAGTACCCTACCAAACAGCATGTGGCCAAGAACTCTGAGCAACCAACCGGGTCGCGTTTGATCATTCATCGAAACCTCCTATTACAGATATGGCAATACGCGGACTTCGGGGCAGTATTCACCGCACCGTCCGCGTCGCGATAGGCTCGGCGCGCAGACAACTGCAGGGCTGCGGATGAAAGACCGTGGGTGCCAAAACGCAATCCCCAGGTCACGCACTGTTCCTCGCTGCACTCCCGTCACGCCGCGGTCCTCAAATCGGTCCTCCGGTGCGAACTCGGGACTCAAAGTACTCGCGAAGCCTAGCGTACTTGGCGGCGCGGTCACATCTGCCAGCCTCGCGGAAATGCCTCTCCTCCTGCTCTATCCAGAGACGAGCGTCAATGATGTCGGTCAGCATGTGTTCCAGTCCGCCGACTGCTACCGCGTAGCCGCGTCCCAGGTAGTCAACATAGCAAAGTTCGTCGGCATCGGAAAGTACCGCCAGGCAGCCGGACGCGTGTTTGGCCCAGCCCTCGGCCATGTCGTCTGCTTCTCCTATTCGTCTTGATGCAGCATCTCCGAGAACTCGTCGGAGCCGTGGCCCGACAATGACGCGCGGGAACTCAGCTTTTTCGACGAGTAACGTGTGGACCTCTTCCAGCGCGGGTCCGTAGACCTGTCCGTGCGGGAATAGGTCGGTGGTCGCCAGTCCCAACTCCACACTGCACTGCAGCGGCACCTTGGCAATGAGTCCACCCAATAGTGCCGCGGCGCAGGACAAGACGAGCCCGTACGTATCGCTGAAACGGCTAGGATTGCTTGGAAACGGCACGCCGACCACGACTGAGTCGCCGAAAGCCTGCCACACCAGGCGCGAATCAAGGCCAATGAACCGCCCATCTCGGCTGATGTTCAGAAGTGCATTCCTGAAGTGCTTCTGCAACTGAAACACGGGCGCGGCCGCTCGACGCCAACGTTCCGGGATCCCACTGACGTCGCAACCGTCATCGAGCGGATTCCCCACAACCCGGAGGGCCTCCGTCTGGCCCATTATGTCCAGAATTGCCACGACGTACTGCTGGACATCGTAGCACGTGTCTGGCCCAGTTCTAGAACTACCTAACATGGAGCCGCCCTTTTGTGGTAGGCGGAAGGCAGCAGACCTAACGGTTGCTCTTGGGTGTAACACATTACGTGCTTACTCCTCCGCCATGCCGCGGTAGCGTTCAAAGTCGTCTTCGTCGTGCTGCGCTTTCACTACCATGAGTGCCTGCATTATGTCGGCGAGTTCGATTACGCGAGGTACCGTGACCGCGATGCGGGCCGCTTCTTTGACGACCAGTTCGATTTCCGCGCAGGTGTAGTTCGCGGTCATATCAGCGCAGGCCAGCAGGTCTACCCTAAGCTGCGGCTTGCCGTCGAGGTAGAGGCGAAACAGTTCGACCCGCGCCTCAAGGTCAGGTGGGCCGACATAGATTTTCTTGTCGAGCCGCCCCGGACGGCGAGCAGCCTCGTCGACCTTGCTCGGGAGGTTCGTTGCGCCGACGACCAGCACGCGCGACTGCCAGGCGTTCTCCAGTTGCTTCAGGAACTCCGCCACCTCTGCCGCGTAATGGTACCACAGGTCAGTACCGTTGCGCGCGGGAAGGAAGGCTTCTATCTCATCAAGGAAGAGCAATGTCGGCGCTTTGTCGCGCGCCTCCTGGAACATCTTACCGATGAGGCCCTGCGTGCCATGGACGTAGGTGCTTGCGATGTCTGAGCCGCGCACTTCACGGAAGTTGAAGCCGAGCCGCGTCGCGAGCTTGCGGGCGATGTATGTCTTGCCGCAGCCCGGTGGTCCGTACAGCAGGATTCCGTTGGGAAGGCCAATCCCAAACGTGCGATATCTCTCCGGCTCGCGCATCGGCATGAGGACGTCGCGTTCGAGGATTGCCTTGAGTTCGTGCATGCCGGCCACGCCGGGCCACGCGTTCGCCGCATCAAGAGCCGGTTCAGCGCCGACGGGCGCGCTCGTGCCGGGTATGTTCAGGGTTTGCATCAGCCACTCCTTTGTAACCATCGCTTCGGGGTCGCCCGGGCTGAGTTCGCTCTCCAGGCATAGCCATGCCAGCGCCTCGGAATACCAGTGCCATTCTCGCAGCAACTGGATTCTGAGCCTCAGAGCGAGTCGGCGCTCGGACGCGAAAGTCGGGTCGTCGCGGAAGAGCGGCCAGCGCTGGTCCATCATCCGGTCGAGGAACCGCAGCGCCCTGCGTTTGTGGCCGCGGGCAAGCTGCTCCGCGAGTTTGCCCCTCCAGTTGTCGGGTATTTCCGGATTCGCAAGACTGCGGGGAACCGGATACCGAACATCTTCCATGCGCCGCATGTTAATCGGCTCCGCGCCGTGCTGGTGTGCCGGCACCGGGACCCTGACTCCCAACCATCTTGAACATGTCCAGTTGCCCTGGTGACGAGACGAATTGCAGGACCTCGCTCACATGCCCGACCGGCACAATCTTCATGGGCCAGTCCTGAAGGAACGGCTGCGCCTTTGCCTCGTCCGCGTTCTCGCAGGGGAGGTACACTTCCCGAGCTCCACCGCGCACTGCTGCGTGCAGGCGCTGGGGGACATCGCCAACCGGCAACAGACGGCCGTCCGTGCCGACCCTGCCAGCTATCGCCGTGCCGCGTCGCAGCGGGACGCCGGTCAACGCAGAGACCAGGCCCACGGTAACTGCTGCCCCGAGCGTGTCGGACTGAACCGGTATGTCCCCTATCTCCGCAGTGACGACAACGTCGGTCAGTTCCAGTGACGCGGCCGCGAATCCGAACTCTGACAGGTGTGCCCTGATGTACGCAACAGCGGCGGCGACGCTTTCAGACATGACGCGTCCCACCGCGCCGGTCGGAACGACTTCGCCCGTGCCGGTCAAGGTGAGGGCCTCAATGCGCACGGGCATATCCACACCGGTGGCCAAACCCATGACGACGCCGACCTGAGCCCGGGCTGCGGCTGGGATGTTCGCGACTTGCGCTGCAGTGGAAAGAACCGGTACAGGCCGCTCGACTGCGAGGCCTCGCCGTTCGTCGAAATGCTCACGGAATTCTGGTGAACCGGGGGGCTCTGCCGCACGTGCGGACGGTTCTGCGCAGAGGAGTATGTCAGGCAAATCGGATTCGGGCGCATCAGTCGGTCGGCGAACTATCGCCGCAGGTTCATCCGCATGTGCCCGTCCGGCCTCTAGGACGGATGATACTGTGGCCTTCGAGACGTCCCCGCCGAGGCGCACCCATCGGTCTACTTCGTCCTTGCTGAAGAGCCAGAGCTTGCCTCTCTTGTGCGCGGGCAAACCACGTTTGTCTATCCAGCGGTAGACAGTGAAGCGTTTGACGCCGAGATAGCCCGCAACGTCGTCAACCGAGAGCCAGCGGTCGTCAGTCACTTGACCTCAACTGACTTGCAGCTTCGCAGCGCACAATAGCTGAAATGCAGTAACCATAGTCAACCATACAATCTAATAATGCCACCTACGTAGCTTTATGTCAAGCTTTGCTTTGCTATGTGCTACATGGTGGCGATGTGCAAACGGAGGTCAGGAGCTGACGTCGACGCCGAAGAGGGTTATGGCGATGGCACGGAGCGTATCGCCGTCGAGGGACTTGGCTTCGTGGTAGTCAATCACATCTGCTGCGGCCATTTGGAGAGATTTGCCCCCGAACTTCCGAGACAGGCGGCCAAGCTGCTGGGCGAAGTTGAAGTAGGGTATCACGCCCCGGCCGGTGATGCCTCTTTCCACGAGAACCGACTTGAGTGCTCGCGCGATTGCGGACGCGAGCGCCGCACCTTGCTCTTGCCGGGAAGCCTGTTCTTTGACCGTGCTGCCCGCGCTGAGCGTGGCCCGGCCTCTTTTGAGCGCGTCTTCGTAGGACGTGCGCCGCCGGCGAGGCGGCTTTTCCGGCTTGCCCAGCTTCTTCACTTTGGGCATTGCATATCCCTGCTGCTCGAACCGCAGGAAGCAGTCGCCAAGCAGTCCCTGCAGCAATTCCGGGTCGAGGCCGAGGTTAACCCACTTGCGGATGACCAGTCTGATGGCCTGAATCAGCCGCTCGCCGGTCTCGCTGCGGAAGACTCGAGTCAGTTCACTCACGTATCGCCGGTAGACGTTCGTGTACGGCGGCACGACGCCGGCTTTGTGGATGCGGGCCCGTGTCCGCGCTTTGACCAGCCACTCCGCACGGCTTGAGCTCAGGCCGTACACGTTGAGGGTCCAGGCGTAGCTCTTGATTCGGTCGAAGATTGCCTGCGTCTGGGCGGAAAGCGCTAGCTCACGCATGCGGTTGGAGGCAGGCCAAAGGGCGTTGAAAGAAGACGCCTTGGGCGGGACCGGACAAAATGGTCATAACGTCAGTATTATCGGCGGGTTCGGAGCGGAAGCAAGCGGGGAGAATCAAGGGTA
>CAIVTL010000377.1 GCA_903908785.1 Caldifarciminota bacterium
CTACCCCCTGCCCGTTGCCCGTCAAGCTGATTCCGTCAACTCGCAACCCGCAACTCGCAACTCTCTTCTCGCCTCTCGCTTCTCGCCTCTCGTAACCCGTAACTCGTAACCCGTAACTCGTAACGTGCCTCGGTTGACATAGTCCGCGCTGCTGGTATCCTAGGCAATCAGAGTTCTTATCTCGGTTCTCGCGCTGGCGGTGGCGACAGCTACCGCCGAGCCCGCCGTGGTTCTCGGCCGCTGCCCGTTCGACAAGGCGGTCGCGGTTACTGCGGGCCGGTTCGCGAACGCCGACACTGACGACATTCTCATTGTCCAGGACCTTGGCCGTATGGAACTCTCGCGCGGGCCGGGGCACGACAAGGCGGTGGTGAACCTGCGCCGGCTGGCCTTGCTCCGGCCCGGCGGTTCCGGCTTCAAGTCGGTATGGCAGAGCGAGCCGTTCAACAGCACCAGCGCCACGGCGACCGACATCGCCGGCACGTGCTGGACATCAGGTGACGTGAATGCCGACGGCCTCCGCGAGTTGCTGCTGTTCACCGCTGACACCTGCAAGGTGTTCTCCTTCGCGGCGGACACGGTCACAGCCACTGCTCACGGCCTGAACGGAGCCTGGGTCGAAGCCGCGACCTGCTGCGACCCGGACGGCGACAGCCTGACCGAAGTCGCTACTATCGAGTTGTCCCAGATTGACTCCGGCTTCACAACCCGGCTGCTGCGCCTGTACCGAATGGCCGGCTCCAACATCGTCCCCTGCGGCGCCTATTCGGCCGGCGTCAACTGGGGAGCGGACACGAGGCTCTCCCTGCTTGGCTCGGCCCGGCTCGAAGATTACCCCGGCGAGTTGCCAATCGTCGCCGGCATCTACACAACTCTCAAGCCGAGCCAGTATGGAATCCTGTACCGGCCCGCGCCGGACTCACTCGTGCTCACGACCAACCCCTTCCCATGGCAGGAGTGGTTCTCAAAAGAGCGCGTCCTGCCCGCCGGCGAACTGAGCCTGTTCAACGTCGGCGACACGCTGGTCGCGTACGGTTACTTTGTGCCCGGTGCGCGGCCGTCCGGGCCGTCGCAAAGTCTCGCCGCGCTCGAAGACGGCGAGTGGCGCCTGCTGCCGCTGCTCGAAGACGCAAAGCGCATCTCCGGCCCAATCTGCCGCTTCACGTGGAACGACACCCCCGGCTGGCTCGAACTGCGCGACAACCTGTTCTACTTCTACCCCGGCGAAATCTTCCGCTGGCGCTAGACGCTCGGCCTGCCCAATTCCGGGACGGGTGGAATACCCGCCCCGGCTACGAAACGACGGAATCTACCTGACCAGCAACATCCGTTTCTGCGCAATCTTGCCGTTGGCCTTCAGCACATAGAAGTACGTCCCGGCCGGGACGCTACGACCCCGGGCGTCATTTCCGCTCCAGCGAACCAAGTAGTAACCTGCCTTCTGCTCGCTCTGGACCAGTTTCTTCACTGACCTGCCCGCGATGTCGTAGATGGTGAGGTCGGCCCGCGCCGGTGTCGGCAGGGCGTAGCGTATAGTCGTCCGGGCGTGGAACGGGTTGGGCCGGTTCTGGTAAAGCGCGAACTCAGTCGGTATGGCCTTCAGTTCCTCAACGCCGGAATAGCGGATGCGCGTGCGTGCGCGGGCGAGCTGCATGTGCCTCTTCTTGCCGCCGCCGAAGGAGCCGGACTCGACGTTCCGCTGATACACGATGTAGGAGCAGTCGTTCGACCAGCAGGGGTTCTTCCTGATGGCATTCGGCTGATTCAAGGCCGTTTCCTGGCCGCCGGAGTCTGGAACGTAGCATATCTGGCTGAGCTCCGATGACCCGGTCGAGTCAGCGGGCCACTTGGAATAGGCGATGTTGTGGCCGTCGGGCGAGTAGGTCGGCGTCTTGCAGTTGCACGTGCCGCCGCTGAGTCTGGCCTCGTCGGTCCCGTCCAGCCTGATGCGATAGACCTGCCAATAGCCGGATTCGTCGAGCTTCTCAAAGGTGCACCATTGCCGGTTTGGAGAAACGAAGGGGCTGGTATTGTTCATGTAGTCTCGTGTCAGCCAGATGGTCTGCCCGTTCCTCACTAGACACAACTGGTAGACCTCGTCCTTGAGTTTCACGCAGACGACCTCGGAATCCGAGACCGGCTGGGGCGATAGATATTCGCTGGCGTCTATCGACAGACACGTATCCATCGTGCCGTCCGTGCGCACCCGGCACGTGCGGTGAGTATGCAGCGTTGTGTCCCAGCGTTCGTATATCACCCAACTGTCGTTATCGGACCAGCGGGGCAGGGAAGTGACGCCCTGCGTCAGTCTCGCTGCTGACATGGTGCCGGTTGGGTCCAGTCGGAAGATGCCGTCGTCCCCTTTGGCGATGAGCCACGCGCCGCTGTGCGACCACTTCGGGTTCTCGTAGGTCCGGCTGTCATAGGACACCATCTGCGGCGGGCCGCCGGTCGAGCGAATCCGGTATAGCGCCAGGCAACTGCGGTTCGTGTCGTCGGCGGTATAGGTAATCCACGAGTCGGAAGGCGAGTAGTCCGGCATGAACTTATCCGTCGGGTCGTAGGTCATGACTTCCTCACCGAAAGCCCCGTCGTCACCCACACGCACATCGCCTGCGGCTGCAACGGACGCCCGCTCAACCGGCGACCCGGCCGGCACCGTGCCCGGCTGTGGCTCGTCGAAGCCGCCGACCGGCGGCGAATAGCGCCAGAAGTTCGTGTCGCTGCCTGTGCCCAGCCCGCCGAATATCGAGTAATCGCAGTAGGTCAGGCAACCGCCGTAGTTGACCGGGCCTGGAGTAGTGCCCCGTGAAAGCCAGGTGTCACCTAAGATGTCGTAGGCGTAGAAGTAGTAGCCGCCCCCTCCGAAGAACGCATATAGCTTGTTACCCTGCGGGTAGAATGCCAGTGCGCCGCCACCGTCTACGGGCACCGGCGTGTTGGCCAGACTGGTCCAGGTATTCGTGGAAATCTGGTACCGGTAGAAGTTGAAGTAGTCCCTGCCGCGCAGTGCGTAGAGGTAGTCGCCGCCGGTCCAGACCAGACTGCCGCCGGCCTTGATGCTGCCCGGCGTCTGAGCAAGGGAAACCCAGGTGTCCGCGGCGATGTCGTATCGGTAGAAACTCCTCGACAGATAGCCGCGCAACGCATAGAGGAACTTGCCGCCGCCCCAGACCAAAGCGCCGCCCTGGCTTATCTTGCCCGGAGTCGGGGCGAGGTACTCCCAGTAGTTGACATCCGACCGGTAACGGAAGAAAGACTGGCTGCCGCCTCCGCGCATGGCATAGAGGTCGGGTCCGGTACCCGGGTAGGCCAGCCCGGCCCCGACCTGGAATGCCTCGGGCGCTGGAGTCCGGTTTTTCCAGAGGTTTTGGGTTACGACGTACTTGGCGAAGAACTCGCTCATGCCCACAGCGCAGTAGATGTTGTCCGTGTCAGTCGGGGCCAGACACGCGCCCTCCTCCATCCCGCCGCCGCCATAAACCGGGAACATGCTGACCCACGTGTCGCCCACGACGCGAAAGGTCAGCGCGGCCGTGTCGTTGCCCCGGAAGACGTCAGTCGGCAAGTTGAGGTAGCTGGTGACCGTGTACGAGCCGGGCTGAGCTACCCACTGATTGAACTCCAGCAGGGTCTCAGCGCACGGGTCGAGCTTGACCCATCTCGTGTCGGAGTAGAAGGAACCGATGGTCATCGTCACGGGAGAACTGTCGGTGTGCATCCCGTGGTTCCAGACTAATGCGGTGGGCGTGATGGCTTTTCCCTGAGTGATTATCCCTCGGGGCTGCTTTATCTCTGATTGCGACGCGTCATGCTCGCGCGCTGGCTTTGCCCAGATGATAACGTCATCAATACACCAATAGTGGTTCTCTTGGATGGTTCCGACGTATATCCAAGCCAGTCGCACGTTTCGCTGGTTTGTCGCCCACGGAAGGTCAACACTGGTCGTAGCCTGGTCGCCGACCGGGTAGGGCCAAGTTGCGCCGTCGTCGGTCGAGCCTCTGATCTCAACAGTCCTGCCGCCACCGCCTGCTATGGTGGCGTTGCTCGTAAGCTGGACTGTCACTGTCGAGCAGCCGGCCATGTTCATACGTGAACTGATCAACGTGTCCCAAGTGTGCCCGTTCGACTCAGACCACGACAGACACGGGTAGCAGGTCGGGTTCGCACTCCACGGCCCCTGGCCCCCCAGTTCTTCATGCCAGCAGCAGTGCCACGCGTGTCGCGAGCGCCACTCGTACTTGAAGTTGCTGTCGGAGTCCCACCAGTAATACGGCGTCTGACACTTGTGGATCACGTCGGGAACGTGAACGATCCTGAGCGACTTCCCCGAACTGAGGTTGTGGAGCAGGTTAGCCCTGAGAGAGTCTGACGAGTGAGCGCTGTAGTAAATCACGTTGCCTATGATGTCGGTGATTATCATCGTGTGGTGATGACTCCCGCCGGGAGCGTACCAGAACGCGAAGTCGCCTCGTCTGACTCCATGGACGTGCGTCTGGACGTCACCGACGCCACTTGGATGGTGGCCGGGCGTCCACTCGTAGGTGGAACAGCCGAGGACCTTCGTGAGGAAGTTTTGGAAGTCTGGGGACCACGTAAGACTCCCGTCCCCAAAGAACCGGTACTTAGCCCGCTTGTGGTCATCAGGGAAATCGCTGTGACAGCCGCTGTCTATTTCCGCTTGGGTAAGTTGCTTCTTCACTGCAAAGCACTTGTACGGCAGTCCCTGGGCAAAGCAGTTGCTCCCGAAATGCGCGCAATCCGCACCTCCGCCGGTAGCCGAGAGAGTGTAGGTGTACTTCCAGACATGGAAATTCGGATGTTGATTGAGCGCATTGCCGTCTGCAGCGTCAGCGCAGGCGTTGTGGTCGTAGGTCATGGCCCAGGTGCCTGTCACCAAGACCACCAGGAAGCCGGCTGCGATTCTGAGTCTGTTCACATGAGCCTCCCTCA
>CAIVTL010000378.1 GCA_903908785.1 Caldifarciminota bacterium
CTACCTCTACCTGTACCTGATGCTGTATCCGGCGCTGAACCGCGCGTCGTTCCAGAAGTCGTTCCAGAAGTCGTTCCAGAAGTCGTTCGAGAAGGCGAACCCATCGTCGTTGCGCTCGTTGTCTGGTTTCAGGAACCGGTCATTGTCTGTTCGGATTGGTAGCGCGCCGTGTCCCAAGACGCTGCGCCCAGGGTGACCCCTATATGCGGACTATCCGCTACCTGAGATGGCTTAACTGGCGTTCGAGCCGGATGTTACGTCAGGCATGTGATAACTGCTCAGCCATCAGTTCTTGTATCGCCTTCCGGAGGATGGAATCCGTCCACGCCTCTCCCCTGCCGTCCAAGGGCTGCTGCCGCGCCCGGCCGCGGATTCGGCGTCCCCGACCCGACCGCAGCCTCATCCGCGATAGAATCCGAACCGTCGTTCTCAGCACTGCACGCACAGAAATGGCGAAGGCGGACGTATTCTGGCTGCATTCCACCCACGTGGGTCGCCTGGGGGTTCGTATGTCGGGGTTATGGCCCGCCCGCTCTAAGGCTCGATTGGCCCCAAGCTCGCCTCCGGGTTGCCCGGTAGTGCCGGGTCGAAGCCTGACCCCAAGACCGGCCAGGAAGTGCCCGGCGGGCCTGCTCGCAGGCCGGGACCCAGGCTTGGGGCTGAACTGGTAGAGGTTGAGGCTGGGGCTAAGGGACAGGGGCTGTCCGGCTCTGAGGCCGGTATGCTGGTCGGCTGGCTATCCGACTGGCTGGTTGACAGGACAGGCGACGAGCAGGGCGGTAAGTTGGTCGCTCTCCGGTCCCGGCTTCCCGGCCCATTCCACCGGGCCAGAATAGGTCTCCGCACCGTTCCCAGCCCGCGATTCCACCCGAAATCCCATTCTGCAACTTCCACCGGCCTTGACTTTCGGTCCGTTTCGCACCAGGCTTCGTTATCTGCAGACTAGACCTGCCACTTCTTCGGGTCCATGACCCTACCGCAGGTGCCGATTGCCATCGGCCCGGCTGCAGCCGGTAGCCGCATGTTGGACCAAGTCTATGGCCACCGCCTCCCAGCCCAGCCGGAACGCGCCGGGTCGTGGTTGTACGTCGGCCATGCCGTATTCGCCAGCGTCCGGTTGCCGAGGGCGAAACTGAACGCTCCCAAGTTCGGGCCAACAGCGTATAGATTGCCGTCCGGTCCCATCAACGGCGATCCGAGGTAGTCTCCTTCGTCCCGGCGCGGGTGTCGCCGGGCGTCCGGTGCGACCGAGTCGTAGAGGGAGTACTCCCAAAGCAGTTCACCATCCTTGCCCACGCAGTCGATACATTCCGACGACGGGTCAAATGCGATGACAGAACCATCGGAGAGAACGCAGGGAGCGCCTTCGGGATAGCCCTCCACGCCGATGGAGGTTGCTCGTGCCCACTTGCCGTCGGAGTCGATGCAGACCAGTCGCGCGTCGTCATCAAGAAGGTAGACATCGTCGTCAGCACCCACGGTCAGGCTGCCGCAAATGAAGTAGGGCAAGTCGATCTGCCAGGCATGTGAGCCGTCCGGATTGAAGCAGTGGAGCGCCGGTGGGTCCTGCACCGGCACAAGCACCCGACCGCGGCCGTCTATGACTGGCGCGTATTGGTCACAACTCGCGGGCATGTGGCTTGTGTCGCGCCACATCTCGGTACCGTCCGGACGCAGCGCCAGCAATTCCAATCTGCCCTGGCTGACCGAGGACCTGACAATGTACACGGTGCCATCGGTCGCAATCGCAGGCCCGCACGACCAGTCCCCAGTTGAGACCCGCCAGCCGAGTGCAGCCGAGTCGCCACAGTCGCGCACCATCAGTAGTTCGCAGCTGAAGGTTGCGATGTATATCTCGCCGCCCGGACCGATGCAGGGTGTAGACCCGGCCTCGTCCGGCAGCGCCAACCGCCACAGCAGATTACCGGTGCTCGCGTCCAGGCAGTAGAGGTCGTATGTCCCCGGAACATAGACTCGTTGGCAGTCGGGTCCAAAAGCCGGGCCATAGAAGCAGGAAACTCCCTCCATGTCAAAGAACCACTTCTCGTTGCCCCGCGTAGAGAAGCACCATACACCATTATCGGCCATGCCGCATAGGACCATCTCGCCTGCCACTCTACCAAACGCCGGCGACAGACAATCGTCAAAGGATTCCAGGTCCAGTGCCGTCCACAAAGGTGCAATCTCAGACACCCGTAGTCTCACCAGTGTGTCGGGGCCGGCAAGCGTGCCACGTTTGTCGCGCAGCAGGAGCCGGATGTAGTACTCGCCGCAGGTGTCGTACTTGACCGAGTCAACTGCCCGCCCGCCGTGCGTGAATGGCGACCAGTCGGTCGAACGGCCGTCACCCCAGAGGAACTTCACTGACACGCTGTCGCCGTCCGGGTCACCGACCTCCAGAACAAAGTAGCGCCAGCGATTGGTCCCCCAATGCTCCAGTCGCCAGCGGTGTGGCTCCTCGCCCCAGCCGTTGGACGTGTCGCCGAACATGGGCTGTTGCGAGGCGCAGTAGCTTAGCGGGTCGGACCAGCCGGACAGGTCGCCTCTTTCGTTCCGTGCCCGCGCCCGAACACTGAAGACGCCGGTATCGGCAAAGGTATGCGGGCAGTAGGCGGTCTCGCCGCCAGGACGGGAACCGGTGGTGTCACTCTGTCCGTCGCCGAACTCGAAGATGTACTGAAGACGCAGATGTCCGGGGTCAGTGGCCGACGTGAGGAAGCACAGCGAGTCGTTCCGAAAGTCGGCAAAGGGCGTGACCGGCACCGTCGGCTGCCGGTTGCAGCCGACCAAGAGAGCTATGCCAACGAACGCGGTGAGCATCCAGCGCGTCATGTTGAGCGTCCAGTCCGAGGCGGGTTCACTTACGGTCTATTTCTCGCGACCCGCCTCACTCATGTTCCCGTACGCAACGAAGCGCATGCCAATCTCGGCCGGCTACTTCTTCGTGTCGAGGACCTCACGCGCCCTGCGGGCGCGAGTGACCAGTTCCCAGTTTGCAGTTCCCAGTGACCTAAACTCCACCTTCTACCTTCTATCCTCCCTTCGCATCTGTCACTTCGTGTCCAGCACCTCATGGTACTTGGTCCGCACGAACAGGTCCTTCTCCAGCGCCCTTGCCGAAGCGAGCGCGACTCTCGTGGGTTCGTCGAGGACCGTGCCGCAGGCCGCTGCTGCCTGGATACGTACGAAGTTGTTCGGGTGAGCGATGTATGACAGGAACACAGCGCGGCTGCGGGCCTGCAGGTCCTTGTCGGCCGGCACTGTGTCGAGCTTCGGTTCCAGCGCACCGGCAGCTCTCAGGGCATGCCCGAGCGCTACCGGCTTGAGCTTGGGCATCGCGGCCAGTAGCGGCTCCATACTCGGCTTGCCAATCGCCACCAGCGCGGCCTCGGCCGCGGACCTGACCGTGAACATCGGGTCGTCCAGGGTCTGTATCAGGTCCGGGATTGCCACCGGGTTCTTGAGCTTGCCGCATGCCTCGCTCGTCACAATCCGCGAGGGTTCGAACTTCATGTCTTTGAGCAGGTAGAGTATCTTCGGCACGACCAGCGAGTCGCCGATGTCGCCGAGTGCGTATACGCCCCGGCGTGGGCTGACTCGTTTCGCCTTGAGGGCGGCGTAGATTGAGTCCACCGCGTCAAACGCGCTTCGGCCGAGCTTGCCGAGGAAGTACGCGCCGTTATTCCGGGCGAGGAGCCGGTCATCCCTGAGCGCATGGAACAGGTAGGGCTTGGATGAATCGGGCCACGCCTTGACCAACTGCTCAATCGCCTCGGACTCCAGCCCATCCTTGGTGTCCATCTTCTTGTCGGCAACATAGGCCAGCGCTTTGGGACCGAGCTTGACGAGCTGCTTGCGGGCCCGATTCACCTTCATCACGATGTTGCCCACGCGCCACATCGAGGCGGTCTTGAACACGCTCTCGACCGGCGCGGTAATCGCCGTGTCCATTGCCGCCTCGCTGGTGTCCACATCCGGCTCAAAGTTCTCGACCGACGCGGGACGGTCGAAGTCGAGGCCGGAGCCGTATGTGCCCTTGGTCCAGTACGCGTGCTCGGTCGCCACGTTTTGCTGGGTGTACTTGTCCTTGCCGGCAAGGTCAACGAACAGGCCCATGCCGCCGAACCCACGCGCCCAGTTGCTCGAACCCTGGCCCAGTAGCGAATCCTGGGTTACGTAGCAATCGTTACCGTCTTCGTCAATCAGGAATGCGGCGGAGTTGGTCAGGCCGATGCCCTGGCCTCCGGAACAGCAGTAGTAATCGTCTCCCTTGCGGTCCACGAGCGCCCCGACCGAGAAGTCATGGCCCTGTCCTTGGGCCGGCCCCAGCCGCGATATATATGAGTCGTCGCCCTCCTCGTCAACCAGCACTCCTATCGACAGGTGGATGCCGGCGCCCTGCGAGTACTGGGCCGCGGTGTAATGGTCATAGCCCGACCCGTCCCAAATCATGCCGAGCGAGTACCAATAGCTCGTGGCCTCGCAGAAGACCTCGCCGTCGTAGAAGTCGTTGCCGCTCCGGTCGCAGAGCAGCGCGACTCCGCCCCCGGCGTCCGGCCTGCGGCCGAGCGCGAAGCCGTGCGAGAAGGAACGATACTCGTGCGGCAGCAGTGGCACGTGCAGGTACTTGCCGCCGGCAGTGTAGATGTCATTTCCCGCGAAGTCGGCGAGTGTCCCCGCCGCCCAGGTCGAGGCAAACCCCTGACCGTAAGACCAACAGCGGTAGTTGTCGTTGCCGATGTTGTCCACAAGCAGCGCTGTCCCGAAGTCAGCCGCGCCCTGCGCGAAGAACCCGGCCTGGTACATGTCGGCGCCGGCCATGTCCCACAGCAGCCCGGTGCCAAAGATGGACGCGCCCTGCGAGTAGTGCGCGGCGCGGTACACATCGTTGCCCGCGCAGTCAATCAGCACGCCCGCGCCGAACAGGGCCGCGCCCTGGCTGAATAGCCGGTCCGAGAAGTAGCAGTCGTCTCCGGCTAGGTCAATCAGCACGCTGAACGGCTTACCGAGAATGCCCACCGCACCGCCGGCCCGGTTCACGTATCGGTCATTGCCGCCGATGTCAATCAGGATGCAGCAGTCGTCGTGGTAGACGTTGTCGCCGGCCCCGCCGACGATGACAAGGCCATGTTCGGTCTCAAGCCGGAACATGACTCCGCCGTCAACGCCGGGCACGATCTTCGCCTCGCTCTCGTTCGGCAACGGAATCGGCCCCTGGGCCAGCATCCTCCGCGCCTCGGTCGCGGCCATGGTCACGGCCATCCCGGACATGGCGAGCGCATGCCGGTCCAGTTTCCGTACATAGACCAGCAGGGTCTCGAGCTTGAACTCGCGGCTCGTGTCGTATTCCCTGCCGAACTCGCGGTGCATCTTGCCGGAGAACGACTTCTCAATCGTGTCGTCCTCGTCCTTCCAGAAGTCGGGCGCCTCGCCCAGGAGCCCGTCGAGTTCGTACGGCGAGAGCTTGGCAACCGCCTGCTTCAGGTACTTGTCCCCTACCGTGTAGCTGCCGAGCAGCAGACTGATTGACCGGCTCAGGGGCTTCGGCAGGCTGTAAGCCGTAAGCTGTGAGCTCTCAGCCTCTGCCGCGGCTTCTACTTCCCGCCAGAGCTTCACCGAATCCCCGGCCTTGATTCCGGCGTCGATGACCCGCCATTCGTCGAGCAGCTTGCCGGCCGGCAGGGATTCCAGCGCGACGGTCCGCGCCGCGGTCGACTCGGTATAGGCCACCACTTCGAGCGGATGGTCGAGCAACCGGTCCACCACCTTCAGCCGAAAGAAACTGTCAACCGCCCACTGCTTGAAGAAACCCAGCTCATCGACGCTCATGCCCTGGGCGTCCATCCCGGCCTTGATGGCGTCCAGGCTGAGCGAATCAATGCCGACCACCGCCGGCGGCGCGGCAAACGCGGCACAGACGCATACGAGCAACACGACAGCGACCTTCTTTTGCATATTCATTCTCCTTATCGGAACGTCAATCTAACCTGCAATCGGCCAAAGTCAACCGGCGGCGGAAGGAACGGGTTCAAGGGTTCTGGGGCTCAAGGGTTCGGGGTTCGGGCATCTTACATCCAGCATCTTGCATCATCCTCTGCCACTCGACCACTAGAGCACTTGATCACTGGACCACTACTGCTACATCAGCCCCAGCGCCAGTTCCAGCGCCGATGCCGCGGCGGCATTCAATTCCGCACACTCACGCAACAACCAGGCGGCCTTGCGCACCCTCGCCGGCTCACCCAGCCCCGCGCCCTCCGGGAACGGAAACAGGCCGCTGACCTCGCCGAGATTACTGGCGCACTTTGTCAGCATCACAGCCGCCTCATCAAAGTGCTTGCCCGCGCTCTTGCGACGCTTGGCCAGCCGCGTGCAGAACTCACCGCCAAGCTCCTGCAGTTCCTGGTAGACCTTAGCATTGTAGGTGTTGCCGAACGCGTTCACATCGGCCGAAGACTTCTCCAGCGCGTCGGCCCAGGCCCTGAAGGCCCGTGCGCCGTGGCTGTAGCTTGGGTCCAGGCACGCGTGCCGGTCGCGCAGCAGCTGCACCGCCCGTGTAACCGCACCCCGGTCGTCACGCGCCGCATCCCGCTTGGTCGGTTCCCCGAACAGGAACACGCCGAAGCAACCCGGCGAATCCAGCCTGTCGAACGGCACCGGGTCCTCCGGCATCTCGTTCGGCCCGACCGGCCTGGTGCAGCCCTTGCGGCAGGTCCGGAACGAGCGCACCAGGTAGCTGTCACCCTTGTACCCGTACGCGATTGCGAACTCAGGCGCACCGGCCGCGCCCCAGACCACGCAGCATCGGCCCGCGTCCACCTCGGCCTGCACCCGCTCGAACAACTCCCCGGCCAGCCGCGCATCATCCTCGGCCCTGCGCGGGGCGGCAACCAGTTGCACGTCCAGCCCCAACGCGCCAGTGCCCTCGACCAGCATGTCCCAGTCAAAGGCCGTCGGCCCGCTCGGGCAGAGTCCGGGGTGGACGTTTACCATGAATGCATACCCAGACATCCCGGCTACGTCTGCATTGTCGCACTTGACCTTGCGCGATATCAGCACGCTTGCCGTCGCGCCGACATAGCTCGCCCAAATCCCGGGCGGCATGAGCTTGACATTTGCGGCCTTCTCCTGCTCCCGCGTAATCCTTCCTCAGTGCGCAACCAGCCAGTCCAGAGGGTCGACCGACTTGCCCCCGACCCGGAACTCAAAGTGGAGTGTGTCGCCGGACAGAGCGATGGCCCCGCCGCGCGCCACGCTTGCGCCCACTTTCACCTTCACGTCGCTCAGTTTCGAGTAGATGCTGTGGCACCGGTTGCCATGGTCAATGATGACCATCCGACCGTAGCCCATGAACATGTCGGCGAAGCTGACCTTGCCCGAGTCCACGGCCAGCACCGCGCTGCCGCTTTTCGTCTCGATGTCGATTCCCGAGCTCTTCGTCGCGGTCTTGTACTTCGGGTCGACAATTGTGCCGAACCGAGTGACCACCGGCCCCTGCGCCGGCCATGGCAGCGTACCCTTCCGCTTGTCCGTCGCCGGCTTCGGAATGGGCTTCGTCGCCACCGGCTTCGCCCTTGGTCTTGGTTTCGGAGGCGGCTTCGCGCGTGCGTAGCGCGGGTCCCCGGTGTACATAACCGGGCACCCGGCCGCGCCCAGCACCAGCCACGCAGCCAGCGCGAGCAGGCTCAGTCGGTTTCTTGCCTGACGCGTCGGCATCTGCACCTACAGTTTCTATCCGATAACGACCCCAAAGTCAACGCTGACGCTGCTCAACCGGCTGTGAACTTCGGACAACGTGGCCCCCCGAAACCGCAATGGAACCGCCAGGACGTCAGGATGCGAAGGGGAAAGTGGAAATGCCGAGGCGGGCACCGAGGCCGAAAGAGAGACTTCTGCCCCTGCCAACGGCAAACTGGGAACTGGAAGCTCGCGCCGCAGCCGCGCACATCTTCGTGTCTTGATGGTGAACTCCTATCCGGGTTTCTCGGCAGCGCCTGCGCATTTGACTTTCCCGGTGCGGGTGACTAATATGACAACAGTGGAATGCGCAGTCCGGCATGCAGTCGATGATGGCAAAGCTGGTGCCCCTTAACAGGAGGCGGAGATGAGCCTGGAGTCTACCAATCCTTCCCGAAAGGTCGAAGAACAACCACACGTCGTCATTGCGTACAGCTACGGGGACATGGAGTTCACCCGCAAGCTGGCCGGGGCGCTGCGCCGAGACCGAGTGACCCCGTGGATAGACGAGGTTGAGATGTCGGCGGGCGTCTTCCTTGTCAGCCGGATATCCCATGCGGTCCGCCCCGTCGACTTCGTTGTCCCGGTCATTTCGGCCGTCTCGGTCGCGGCCGGCTGGGCGCAGCGCGAACTGGCGGCGGTCATGACGAGAG
>CAIVTL010000379.1 GCA_903908785.1 Caldifarciminota bacterium
CACGTCTCGAAGAACACGAGCATCGGCCGGAACAACGTGTTCGGGCAGAACGTGTTCGTGGCCGACAACGTGAAGACCGGCGACAACTGCAAGGTACAGAACAATGTATCGCTGTACAAGGGCGTGGTCCTTGAGGACGACGTCTTCTGCGGGCCGTCGTGCGTGTTCACGAACGTGCTTGACCCACGCGCGTTCATCGAGAAGAAGGCGGAGTTCAAGAACACGCTGGTGAAGCGCGGGGCGTCGGTCGGCGCGAACGCCACCGTGGTCTGTGGCAACACGCTGGGCCGCTACTGTCTCATCGGCTCGGGCGCGGTCGTGACGCACGACGTGCCGGACTACGCGTTGATGCTCGGAGTCCCGGCGCGGCGTTCGGGCTGGGTCTGCAAGTGCGGGGCGCGGCTTCAGTTCAGCGGCGACCGGACCGCCTGCAAGTGCGGAAATGAGTATGAACTGTCGGATGAGGCCGTCAGGCCCGTCAGGGAACGATGAACGAGGAACGAGGAACGACGATGATACAGATGCTTGATTTGAAGCGGGAATACGAGTACATGAAAAGCGACGTTGACCGGGCAATCAGCGAGGCGCTCGGGCACCAGGCCTGGATAATGGGACCCGAAGTGAAGAAACTCGAGGAGCGGGTCGCGGCCCATGTCGGCACCAAGTTCGCCATCGGCTGCGCCTCGGGCACCGACGCGCTGGTTCTGGCCCTGCGGGCGCTGGCGTTCAAGCGCACCGGGCAGGAGTACTTCGCGCCGGGCGATGAGATTATCACAACCCCGTTTACGTTTACGGCGACCGGCGACGCCATTCTGCGCGCTGGGGCAACGCCGGTGTTTGTGGACATTGACCCGGCTACCTTCAACATTGACCCGGCGCTGGTGCGGCAAGCAGTGAACGGCCGGACCGTCGGCATCATCCCGGTACACCTGTACGGGCAAGCCTGCGCGATGGACGAGATACTCGATACCGCGGCCAAGGCCGGGCTGTTCGTGCTCGAGGACGTGGCGCAGGCATTCGGGGCCGCGGACCGCGGCCGGAAGTGCGGGGCAATGGGCGACGCGGGCGGTTTCAGTTTCTTCCCGAGCAAGAACCTGGGCGGGTTCGGGGACGGCGGCATGATTACGACCAACGACCCGGAGTTGGCGGTGATGTGCGACATGCTGCGCAAGCACGGGGGCAAGGATAAGTACAATGTCGAACACCTGGGATACAACAGCCGGCTGGATACGCTGCAGGCCGCGATTCTGCTGGCGAAGCTCAACCACATCGACGCGTTCAACGAGCGACGGAAGATGATTGCCGCGGAGTACAGCCTGGCGCTGGCGGGTGTGCCGGGCGTGGTCGTGCCGCCGCCGTCAAGGAACGGCGAGCACGTGTTCCACCAGTACACGATCCGGTCGGCGAAACGCGAGGACCTCGCCGCGAAGCTGAAGCAGCGCGGCGTCGCGAGCATGGTTTACTACTCGGTGCCGCTTCACCGTATGAGGGTCTTTGCCGGTCGGTCCCGGATCGACGGCGCGCTGGCCGAGTCGGAGCTGGCGGCGGCCGAAGTGCTGAGCCTGCCGATTGAACCGCTGCTGACACCGGAAGAGATGGGCATGGTCATCGCGGCCGTGAAGGCCGGGACGGAATAAGGGCGAGTTGCGAGAAGCGAGAAGCGAGAGGCCGGAGGCGAGAGGCACCCCTTATACCGTGGTTCTTACCCACGACGTTGACCATCTGTCAATGCGCGCCCTGCCGTTTCTCAGTCGGGCGCAACTGGCGCTGGTGAAGGACCTGACGTATCGGAACCTGAAACGACTGGCGCAAGGACGGATTGCGCTCGGTGACTATCTCGCGTCGCTGGCGATGACGATACGGCTGCCGCTGGTCGCGCTCGGTCTGGCGCGCGACCCGTGGGAACAGAGTATCGAGCAGGTGATGCGGATTGAGGACGAGTTCGGCGCGCGGTCAACGTTCTTCTTCATGCCATTCGACCGGCGTGCCGGACACGTCAAGCCGGGCCAGGCAGCGCCGAAATACCGTGCCTCGCACTACCGGCTTTCTGACTACGCCGGGCTGGTCCGGTCGCTGGTCGAGCGCGGCTGGGAGGTCGGCATTCACGGGATTGACTGTCACATCTCGCCGGCCGCCGCGGCCGCGGAGCGAGCCGAACTGGCCGCCGTCGTCGGCGACGGCTACCGCATCGGCGTGCGCATGCACTGGCTGTATTCGTCCCCGGAATTGCGGCGCAACCTGGCGCAGGCCGGTTGTGCGTACGACGCAACGCCGGGCTGGAACGACCGCATCGGATTCCCCCGGGCAAATGGGGAGCCGGAAGTCAGGGGTCAGGGGCCAGGGACCAGGGGTCAGGCCTCCGTCCCCGGCCACGAGACCCCAGTCTCTGATTCCGGCTCCTCGCCCGCGTACCTTCCGTTCCGGGACACCAGGACCGGGCTCGCGGTGCTGCCGCTTGCCATCCAGGACGTAGCCCTGCTGCGCGAGGACCATATGAGCTTGAAGCCGGAACAGGCCTGGAAGGCGATCGAGGCGGTTCTGGACGAGGCGAGGGAACACCAGGCGGTGGTTACCGTGCTCTGGCACAACGACTCGTTCTTGCCGCCGCGCTGCTGGGCGGGCCTCTACCGCCGGATTCTGGAACGAGCCCGCCGGGATGGCGCAGCGCTTGAGCGGGCAGTTGACGCGGTCAGTGAAGAAACATCGGCAGTTCCGCGCGTGGTTCCGCAGGGCGGGATTGAAGGGACGAAAACCGAGGGGAAGCTTGAGTACTGCTGGAGTGACTGAGACAAACCGGGAAGTACCGCCGCTCGAACTGGCGCCGGCTCGACCCGAGGACGCGCCGGAGCTAGTTGCGTTCCACAACCGGACGTACGGAGCGCGCCGCACGTCCGATTTCTGGAACTGGAAATACCGGGATCACCTGCCGGGCAAATCGGTCTATGTCGTGGCGCGGTCGGGTGGGGACGTGGTTGGAACGCAGGGCATGATACCCATCCGTTTGTGCTTGGCCGAACGGGTCGAGCTGACCGGCAAGAGCGAGAACAGCCTGGTCGATACGGGGTTCCGAGGCCGCGGGCTCTGGAACCGGATGTACCGGGAGGCGCTCGCACAGTGCCGCGACCGGGGTATGACCGCAGTCTGGGGATTTACGCCGGTCGAGAGTGCTCGGCGCGGCCTCGCCCGGCTCGGGTTCGCGATCCACGACGTGATGGTGCAGGCGGTGGCAGTCCTTAACACCGGGCCGATGCTCAAAGTGATATGGAACTCGCAGGAGAGCATTCTCGGTCGGCTCGGCGCCGCGGTTGCGACTCCGGGTGCCTGGTGTTGGTCAAAGCTCAGGCGCCGCGGGTCAAAGAACGACATCGAGTACGGCTGCGGACCGTTCCCGGCCGGTCTGGCAACCGGCGAGATAGCAGCTCTGTATGAGCACATCGACCGAGACTCCCCGGACCTTGTTCACCTGGACATGAACGAGGAGTACCTGAGATGGCGCGTGCTGGAGCATCCGAGGTTCCGGCATGAACTGTGGCACGCCCGACGGAACGGCAAGCTGGTTGCCATCGCCCTGGTGAACGAGAGTCAATTGCTGCGACCGGCAATCCTCGAACTGGCGTTCGTCGAACAGCGGGACGCGGCCGGCCTGTTGGCGCGGATGACTGAGCTCTACACGGCAAGTGGGGCCGGGGCACTCACCTTCTGGGCCAACCGGACGAACCGTCACGGCCGGATGCTTCTGGCTGCGGCCCGCGGCCTCGGCTTCTTCTCCCGGCCGGCCCGCTCCTCTTTTGTTGTGAAGGACATTGCCGACAGCGGCGAGCCGAGGATGGATCCAAGCCGATGGCTGCTCAGCGCGCTCTGGTTTGAGGGCTACGCCGTATGACGTTGGACGTGCCTCGCGGCTCTTCCTCGACACCGACCGAATCAGGTGCGGAACGGGTCGTGGCGGGCGCAGCAGGTGGTGGACGCGGGATGGTGACAAACCGGTATGCCGACTGGCTGCGCGCGCAGGGCGTGAGGCTCCATCGGGCCGCGGGTATCGAATGGCGTGTCTACAACGGTGCGCTGTTGCCGCTCCACGACGTGCCCCGGCCGGTGGACCTTTCCTCGGCCGATGCCCGGCAACTGCTCGGTCAATCCGGCGCGTGGCTCATCCGCTACCCGGGTCAACTCCTGCTCCCCGGGGATGGCGAAGCCCGAGTGGCAGATGGCGAGGCGTGGTACTATGTGCTCTGCGATTCGCTCGTACCGCTCGCGGCCCTCGCGAAGAAGGTGCGCTACGAAGTCAATGTCGGCTTCAAGCACTGTGTCGTACGCCGGCTCGATCCGGAATGGCTTGCTGTCAACGGCTATGACTGTTACCGCGCGGCCTGCGCCCGCTACCGGAATGCCGGGCCGCTGGCGGCTGAGCCGTGCTTTCGCGCGGACGTCATGGCTAAGAGGAACGCCCCGATTGAGTTCTGGGGCGTCTTCGTCGGCGAGACACTGGCCGGGTACAGCCAGTGCATAATGGACGATGCGTGGGTTTACCACAGCGTGGCCAAGTATCATCCCGGCTTCCTGAAGGACCGTGTCTCCTACGTGATGGTGCGGAGTCTGATGGAAGAGTACACGGGGCGTCAGGGCCTGACTCTGGTGAACGGCACGCGGTCGTTGTCCCACGACACGAGTTACAACCGGGTGCTGGTGAAGCTCGGGTTCCGCATGGTCCCGTGCGAGTTGAAGGTCGTGTACCAGCCGGTGCTCGGGCTGGCGGTGCGCACACTATTCCCGCTGCGCCACTTGCTGTCTCGCCTGCCCGACTCCGGCCCGCTCCATCGGGTGCGCACAGTCCTCGAACTGGAAGCCACCCGCCGCAGCGCGAGTCCGGATCTCCGGGCTCCGCGCCCGATTCCTCAACCCCTGCCTGAAGCATGATAGTAACTACCAGGGCCATTAAGCAGATCGAGCCGCGTGTCAACCGCTTCGATGCCGGGACCCGGTCGTTCCTCTGGAAGGGGTTCGTCTACATCCCCGGCATTTCGGCCGGCGAGCAGTCGATGCGCGAGTTCGGACGCCGCATGGAGACGGTCGGCCTCCCCGTGGCGGCCTGCGACCTGCGCGGGACATTCCTCGTCATCGTCGGAGATACGACGACCGGTACGTCTCGCGCATTCGTTGACCACGCCGGGATGTACAAGGCGTTCTACTCCGA
>CAIVTL010000380.1 GCA_903908785.1 Caldifarciminota bacterium
GCAAGGCGTAGTTACTGGTTCTTGGTTCTTGGTCCGTGGAGCCTGGCTGCTACTGCAAATTGCAGACTGGTCACTGCAAACTCGCGGCTGCGCCGCGGGTTCATTTAAGTGAACCGCGTGATTTGGACTCTTTGTTTCTCGCTCTGTTTTCCCTCTCAACCTTAACCCTGACCTTAACCTTTGCCTTTACCTCTACCTTTCCTCAGGCTTGGTTCATGGTCCTGTTCGCCTCCGTAACCCGCAACTCGCAACTCGTAACTCGCAACTCTCTCGGGCCTCAACCTAAACCTTAACCTCAACCTTTCCTGACCCACGCCCGGTACCGCCCTGCCCCGGGCCAGGGCTCGCGGGTCGGACGGCGCGGCTCAGCGAGACGAACGCGGGTTCATTATAATGAACCGCGTGGTGTGGTCTGCAAGGCGTAGTTACTGGTTCTTGGTTCTTGGTCCGTGGAGCCTGGCTGCTACTGCAAACTGCCACCTGCAAACCGACGCCGAGTCGCCCTGAACGAAGTGAACGGGTCTCTCGCCCGCAACTGCAAACTCGCGCGCCGAGCGGTAGCGCCGCGCTTCAGCCTGAGAGTTCCGCGCACTGCTGAAGTGCGCCATGAACTACCGAAGATGATTCCCTGATGCGGACAAACTCCTCGCGCGTGTAACAGAGATAGTCAACGTGCTTCGGGAACCGCGCCAGACCGAGAACGTACGCCATGCGCCTGACAAACGGAATCCCGGCGAACGCCTCGGCGACGATAATCACGTCCAGGTCTGACTCAGGGCGTGCGGTCCCCGCCGCTCTTGACCCGAACAACAGAATGCTCGACGGCTCAAGCGCATCCGTCAGCTTCGGCAATACTTCCTTACGGTATCGCTCAACCCACGTGTCAGTCATTCGGTGCCCTCCGGCAAGAGGTCTGCGTAGCGCTCCTTCAGCAGCGCGAAAACACTTCTGGCAGCCCGGACTTTCTCGTTTGCCAGCGCCAGGTCGTACTGCTCGTACGGCACGAGGTCGCTCACGTCCGGATAACGGGACAGCATGTAATCGGCGGTCAGCCCATCAATATGGACCCTCACCGCTGCGGGCAGGTCGAGCTGTTCGGCCAGTTCGTCTATGAAGTGCATCTTCGGGGTAGTTCGTCCTTGAGCGGCCAAGAGCGCCTTCAGAAGTTTCTCAACCGACTGGTGCGCGAGGAACGCGGCAGTATCGTAGCCGCCGATGCCGACATTCCTCCCGGCCATGTCGAGGTCATGGAGGGCCTGTTTCAGCCACTTGGCGGCCGCAGCACGATTCATCAACTGTTAGTATAGCACAACTAGGAAAGAGTCAAGAACAGAAGGGAGAGTAGCGGCCCGCTCTTGGCGGGCCCGCGGCCGCGGGTTCATTTAAGTGAACCGCGTGATTTGGGCTCTTTGTTTCTCTCTTGCTCTGTTTTCTCTCTCAACCTTAACCTCGACCTCAACCTACTCCTTCACCTCTACCTTTACCTCTACCTCCACCTGTCCAGGCGCGGTAGCGGCCGGCTCCGGGCCATGGCTCGCGCTGGCGCTGCACCGGCGCAAGTCCGACGAGAAGGGCTAGGCTGCCCCAGAGCGTGCCGAGGCCGTAGGCGGCGTGATAGGCGAGGAAGAGAGGAGGGAGGAGGGGAGACATCCACCAGCCGTACCGCTTGGCCTGCTGAAAGGCCGAGATGACGGCCTCGGGTTCATTTAAATGAACCGCGTGACTTGGGCTGGGGGGAAAGGTTCTGGGTTCATGGTTCGTGGTGCTTGGCTGCTACTGCAAACTGCAGACTGGTCACTGCAAACTCGCGGCCCCTGGCCGCGTCTCAACCTTAACCTCAACCTGTTCCTCATCCCCGTCCTCCGTCCTCCATCCTCAGTCCTCCGTCCTTCGGCAGGCTCTACCTTTACCTCTACCTTCACCTGGCCATGCGCGGAAGCGCCCCGCTCCCGGCCACGGCTCCCGTATCCTCTGCACCGGCGTGGCGCCGACCGGGAGCCGGAGCGCGCCCCAGAGCGTGCCGAGGCCATAAGAAGCGTGATAAGTCAGGAAGAGAGGAGGGAGGAGGGGAAACATCCACCAGCCGTATCTGCGCGCCTGCTGAAAGGCTGAAACGACTGCGGCAACCAGGTAGCAGAACAGGAGAACCCCGAGAAGTCCCAGGCCAACCGGACTGACGAACGACATGGTAACGGCGGCGATGCCGGCGATGATGGCGGCAATGGGAATCGAATGCCGGAGCGAAAACGAATAGGGTGCGACGTGCCACATCCACGGATTCCACTTCCCGGTAAAGACAGCCTGACCCAGCAGCCCGGCGATGGTGCCCTGGTTGTAGTACTTCACCTGAATCGCCGGGTTCAGCCAAATCCGCTTCCCGGCCCGGGCCAGCCGGCAATTGAACTCATAGTCCTGATTCCGCACCAGCCGCTCATCAAACAGCCCGACCTCGCTAAACACCTCGCGCCGAAAGCAGCCGAATGGCACAGTGTCCGCCGGCCCTTCGACCGCATCCAGCCGGTAGTTCGCATTCCCAACCCCAAACCGAGAAGTCGTAATGGCCTGTACCAGCCGAGCCCGCGGGGAATCATCACGCGGGAGAGTGATGAACACTCCGCCCACATTATCCGCCCCGGTCCGCTGCGCCGTCTCAACACAGAGCCGAATGTAGTCGGGCGGATAGACGGAATGCGCGTCCAGACGGATCACCCACTGACCGCGAGCCGCCCGGATGGCGATGTTCATGGCAGTCGGAACGACACGGCCTGGGTTATCGAGGAGGACAAGGTTGAGGTCAAGGTTGAGGTTGAGATTGGGAGAACTCGGAACCCGCAACTCGTGACCCGTAACTCGTTCGTGCCCTACGAAGTCCTGGACAACCTGCCGTGTCCCGTCCTCGCTCATGCCGTCGAGGACGAGGATTTCGACTTGCGACATCGGATAGTCCTGAGCGAGCACGCTCGACAGACTCTGTTCAATGAAGTCAGCCTCGTTCCTAACGGGCATGACGACTGATACAAGGGGAGAAGGAATTGAACTTGCCATCTCGCCTCAGCCTGCGGGTTTCCGCCAGCGCGCCAGCATGGCATCATACAGCTCCAGCAAGCGCATCGTGACCTTCTCCAAGCTCATGTCCTGCATCTTGGCCCTTCCGTTGACTATTCGAAGTCCATCATGCACTCTGGCGAGCTTGTCTGCCAAGTCACTTGAGGTCGGTTCCGCGAGAAAGCAGCCTTCGATTCCACGGATACGTTCCCCTACATCACCGACGTCAACCGAGACCACGGGGCGATTACATCCCAACGCCTCCTTCACGATATTCGGCGAGCCCTCGTGGGACGAAGTGAGCAACAGAACGTCGGCTGCGTTGAGCCAAATCGGCACCTCGTCGTGGGGCACACCGGGCAACCCGTGCATTTGGGAACGGATCCCCATCCGGTTCAACAACGCAACTGCTGCCTCTGCGAGAGGCATTCGCTTTACCCGGAGTCCGCTATCGGAGGTGGGGAAAAGGACATGGAACACGTCAGGACTCCAGCCGAGCTTCCGCCGGCACTCCAACCGGTCAAGCGGTCTGAATCGACCTAGGTCAATGCCGTTAGGGATTATCCTTACACGTGATGGGTCGATGCCCTTGGGCAGCGCCTGCCGGAGGTTCTGGGACTTAACGACGATGCCGTCGGCTCGCCGCGCCGCCTCGTGAGACGCAAATACACCTGCAGCTCTCCGCAAGCGGAACGCAAACGGTCCGCGGGCCGCCCCAAGCAGGTCTGTGCCGCAGAAGGCAACGACGGTCGGACAGAACCTCGTCGCTCGGGTGACGAGGAACGCCATAACGCCGCCATACATGACGTGGACCAGGTCGGGCCTGACCTGCACAACGCGGGACCGCACGACCCCCACGGTCTTCGCATAGGTCGCGGGGCCGAGTCCGACCCGGTCAATGAGCAGCACTTCCACGGCAATGCCAGCGTCCGTCAGGCCCTTAACCTGCTGCTCGACAAACGTCCCCTTGCTCGGACGTTCCGCGGATGGGAGCATGTTCGTGACTGCGAGTATCCTCATCGTTCTCTCCCGCTGGCGTTCCCATCACGCCAGCCCCCTTTCGGGGCAGAATGCACCGGCTTCTGGAGGCAACGTCTGCAGAGCAGGTTCCTAGGTTCTGGGAGTGGCGAAGCTCCAGTATCGAGGACAGCTTCGGGCCAATGCTCGATCTCGAGGGCTTTCCGCGCAGCCGCCGCCTCCAGAATACGCAGGCAGCGCTCCACCTCGGTGTTGACATCGAAGAGCACTTCGGCCTTGGCGCGACTTGCCCTCCCCATACGGTCTCTCTCTTCGGGAGCGAGTCTCGCGCGCCTCTCGCGGCGTTCCGGCGAAGGGACTCGGCAGTCAACCTGCGAGGCGTCTGACATCCCATCATCCGAACTTCAGCGGAGTCCGGCGCAGAAAGTTCCCCCACTGGACCTTGAATCCAACGATACTTAGCGAGGGCTTGTATACTCCTACCCTCGGAATACTGCTCAGATCCTGCATCCTTTCTACGGCATCATTCCTCAAGAAAACCGCGTATCTCTTGTCGATTCCTATGTCACGACACTTCGAAGCCACCTTGCGGTCATAGTCCCCGGACGGGTAGGCGATTGACCGAACTTCCTTCCCGGTAACGTGCTCCAGTTCTTCGCGGTTCGACTTGATCTGTCTCTCCATCTCCGCATCGTCGCACAAGGTGAGAAAGGGATGGTCGATCGTGTGAATGCCTACTTCAAAGAGGGGGTCCCGCGCGATCTCCCGAATGTGGTCCCAGGTCATGCCGGCATAGTGGTCATTGAGATAGGCCCGCGGAGTGAAACTCCCTATCGGTGGTAGGCTGCGCTCGATCTTCTCGTACATTGCCTCAGGGTGCGGCCTGAGGCAC